>JBBSTU010000034.1:0-24627 GCA_038235595.1 Actinomycetales bacterium
CATACCGCACGTTCCTCACGTCGCTGGGCCCGACCCGACAACACCCGCAGCACGAGCAGGGTCAGGAAGGCGATGGCGAGGAGGGCGACCGACACGGCGGCCGCCGCCTCTGGTCGGTCGATCTCGATCTGTTGCTGGATGTACTGCGAGGCCACCTGGGTCTCGCGAGGAATGTTGCCGCCGATGAGCACGACGGAGCCGTACTCGCCGATGGCCCGAGCGAAGGCCAGCCCGGTGCCACCGATGACGGCCGGGAGCAAGGTGGGCAGCACGATGCGCCGGAAGGTGGTCCACCCGGTGGCACCGAGGGATGCCGCTGCCTCCTCGACCTCGCGGTCTGCCTCGATCAGCACCGGCTGCACCGAGCGGACCACGAAGGGCAGGGTCACGAAGGCGAGCGCGACGATGACCCCCCAACGGGTGGCGCTGAGGTGAACTCCGACCGGGCTGTTGGGCCCGTAGAGCGAAAGCAGCACGATGCTGGCCACGATGGTCGGGAGCGCGAACGGCAGGTCGATGAGGGCGTCGACGACGCGTTTGCCGCGGAAGTCGTCGCGCACGAGCACCCAGGCGATGAGCGTGCCCATGACGGCGTTCACGACGGCGACAACGGCGGAGACGAGCACAGTGACACGGAGCGAGGCGAGGGCGGCCGGAGCCGTCACCGCTTCCCAGAAGCCGCTCACACCGTTGCCGAGGGAAGCGACCGTCAGGGCGGCGAGGGGCAGGAGCACGATGATGCTGAGCCACAGCGTGACGACCCCGACCCCGAGATGGCGCGGCCGACCCATGGTCACTCGGCGTGGCTCGGGTCCCTTACCCCGTCGCGTCGTGGACGGGCCCTGCGTGGGCCCGGTGACACTGGCACTGCTCGTGAGGGTGACGCCGTCGGCGAGGGGGGTGGATGCCGCAGAGGTGCCGACTGCCGGGTTCGGGCTGTCGCGCTGTTCGGTCTGGGCGGTCACGACGTCGCCTTGTCGTAGATGACTGCGATGGCGCCGACATCCTGCTTGAAGAGGCTGCTGTCGACCGTCTTCCAGCCCCCGAGATCGGCGATCGTCCAGAGCTGGGTCGGCTGCGGGAACGTAGCGGAGAACTCGGCAGCGACCGTGGGGTCGACCGGGCGGAAGCCGGCGCCTGCGAGCAGTCGCTGCGCGGCCGGTGTGTACAGGTAGTCGTCGAACGCCTGGGTCACGGCGAGGTTCTTGCTGCCCTTGAGCACGGCCGCCGGGTTCTCGATCTTGAACGTCGTGGGTGGCGTCACGTGTTCGACCGGGTCGCCGCTCTTCTCGATGAACAGCGCCTCGTTCTCGTAGCTGAGCAGGGCGTCGCCGGAGCCCTGCAGGAACGCCTCGGTGGCCTCGCGTCCCGACTTGGGCTGGATCTTGACGTGGTCGGTGACGAGCCGGCTGACGTAGGCGAGGCCGGCGGCCTGGTTGGCGCCGCCGTTGCTCTTGGCGGCGTACGGGGCGAGCAGGTTCCACTTGGCCGAACCCGATGAGAACGGGTTCGGCGTGACGACCTGCACCCCGGGTTTGAGCAGGTCGTCCCAGTCCTTGATGCCCTTGGGGTTGCCCTTGCGGACGACGATCGTGACGACCGATCCGAACGGGATGCCTCGGTACTTACCGGTGTTCCAGTCGGGGGCGACGAGCCCGGCGTCGACGAGCCGGGTCACGTCGGGCTCGACAGACAGGTTGACGAAGTCGGCCGGCGCGCCTGCCTCGACCTTGCGGCTCTGGTCTCCAGAGGCCCCGTAGCTCTGCTGGAACTGCACGCCGGCGCCGGCCGGTGTCTGCTGGAAGGCCGGGATGACCACGTCGAAGCCGGCCTTGGGCACGGCATACGCGTAGAGGTTGATGGTGCTCGTCGTGTTCACCGCGGCGGCATTGGTGGCGGCTGGCTCCTTCACGACGTCGCTCGCACCGCCGGCGCACGCCGACAGTCCGAGGCCGACCGCGACGGTGATGGTGGTGAGGGCAAACAGGCGGCGGCCCATCGGTGCTCCTGGGGTTCGTGGTGGATGACAGCGGTTGGAAGTACTCCTAGAGGTTAAATAGGAAATAGCTTTACGTCAGAAAAACGCAAATTCCCAGGTCCGCGATCCCAGAGCGTGGTCTCTGGCCCGGCACCGCCGGGAGCGAACGGTGCGGGAGGTCCTCAGCTCAAAGACCCTCGACCCGGGTGCCCGCGTGGCGCAGCGTCAGGTCGAGCAGGGCGATGGCGCCGGGTTTGCTCAGTGGTTCGTTGCCGTTGCCACACTTCGGGCTCTGGACGCACGACGGGCAACCAGTGGCGCACTCGCAAGACGCGATCGCCGACCGCGTCGCGCCCAGCCAGGCCCGCGCTCGCCGGAAGCCACGCTCGGCGAACCCGGCCCCACCGGGGTGTCCGTCGTAGATGAGGATCGTCGGCAGACCGGTGTCGGGGTGCAGCGCCGTTGACACCCCGCCGATGTCCCAACGGTCGGCCGTGGCGAACAGGGGCAGCATGCCGATCGCCGCATGCTCGGCTGCGTGCGCCGCCCCCGGGATGCCGCTCTCGTCGACTCCCGCGGACGCCAGCTCGTCGACGGGCATCGTCCACCACATCGCCTTGGTCGACAGCGATCGCACCGGCAGGTCGAGCGCATGCTCGCCGAGCACTTCGCCGCCCGGCAGACGCCGCAGGAACGAGACCACCTGGCCCCGAACGGTGACCGCTCCGAACGAGCACCGCAGGGGGCCCCACTGCTCGTGCTCGAGCTCGCGGCCGATCTCGAACTCGCTGACCGACTGCGCGTGGGTGCTCCATCCCGGGTCACCGCGCACCGCGTGCGCGGCGTGCTCGTCGAGGTCGAGCTCGGTGACCACCCAGGCCTGGCCCTGGTGCACGTGCACAGCGCCGGTGTGCACCTGGGAGTGGGCTGACGCCTCGTCAACCGTGCCGACGACCCGACCGGTGCGGGTCTCGATAATGCGAACGGGTTCGCCGGCGCCGCGCAGCGACAGGTGGTCGGACGGCCGGTCGTCGCGGGCCCAGAACCAACCGCGCGGCCGCTGCTTGAGGATGCCGCGAGCCACCAGGGCCTCGAGCAACGTGCGGGTCTGGGCCCCGAAGATCGCGAAGTCGTCTGTGGTGATGGGCAGCTCGGCGGCAGCGGCAGCGAGGTGAGGCGCCAGCACGTGTGGGTTGTCGGGGTCGAAGACGGTCGACTCGACGCGGCGACCGAAGATCGACTCGGGGTGATGCACCACAAAGGTGTCGAGCGGGTCGTCGGCCGCGACGAACACCGCCAGCGAGCGTTCGCCTGACCGTCCCGCGCGCCCGGCCTGCTGCCAGAGGGAGGCGAGCGTGCCGGGCCACCCGGCGAGCAGCACGGCGTCGAGCCCGCTGACATCGATGCCCAGCTCGAGGGCGTTCGTGGCCGCGAGGCCGACAATCTCCTTGGTGCGCAAGGACTTCTCGAGGGCGCGCCGCTCCTCAGGGAGGTAGCCGCCGCGGTAGGCGGCGACCCGCCCCTCGAGCGAGCCGGAGACGCGCTCCCTGGCGATCTTGGCCACCACCTCCACGCCCGCGCGGGATCGGGCGAAGGCGACCGTCTGCACGTCGTCGGAGACGCACGTGGCCATCAGGCTGCCGACCTCCGTCAGGGTGCTGGTGCGCTTCGCGGCACCGTTCTCGTCAGTCGACATCGGCGGTTCCCAGAGGGCGAACGTCATTGCGGCGCGGGGCGACCCGTCGGTCGTGACCGGGGTGACCGGCATCCCCAGCAGGCGGGTGGCGTGGGCCTCGGGCTCGGCCACCGTGGCGCTCGCGAACACGAAGGTGGGGGTCGACCGGTAACGGGATGCCACCCGGCGAAGCCGGCGCAGCACCGCGGCCTGGTGTGACCCGAAGACGCCTTTGTAGACGTGGCACTCGTCGACGATGACGTAGCGCAGTGCCCGTAGGAACGAGCTCCAGCGCTCGTGCCCGGGCAGCAGCGAGTGGTGCAGCAGGTCGGGGTTGGTGAGCACGAGGTTGGCGTGGTCCCGGATCCACCGCCGCTCGTCGGTGGGCGTGTCGCCGTCGTAGGTCGCCGGCCGGACGCCGGGAAGCGCGAACCCAGCCACCCGGTTCAGCTGGTCGGCGGCGAGTGCCTTGGTGGGGGCGAGGTAGAGGGCCGTCGCCCCGCGACCGTTCGGGGCGTTGGCCCCAGCCATGAGGGCGGTGAGCACGGGCAGCAGGTAGCCGAGGCTCTTGCCGGATGCCGTTCCCGTCGCGACAACGACATGGCGCCCTTCGTGGGCGGCCTGCGCCACCTCGACCTGGTGCGACCAGGGCGTTTCGATGCCGGAGCCGAGAAGAGCGCCGAGCAGGTTGGGGTCGGTCCACTCCGGCCAGTCGCCGAGCTGGGCGGCACGGGCCGGAACCTCGTGCACGTGCAGGAGGCGGGAGGGGTCATCGCCTACCAGACGGGCGAGCAGACTGGCCGGATCGAGGCGTCCGGACGTCGACGCCACCCCGGTCGGGTGAGCGTCTGGCGCCCGAAATGCGGTCGTGCCGTGCCTGTCCATGTAGAGCAACCGTAGGTGGTCTGGGTACAGTGTCGGGCGGAGAGGGCATGTTACGCCGCTCCTGCCTGGTCACGGGGCTTCGTGCCTGGGCAAATGACGGAACTGCGCCGAAGGGGCTCCTGTGGACCTGTCGATCACCCATGCCGACCACGGTGCGCGCACTGTGGTGCACCTCGGCGGCGAGATCGACGTCTACACCGCTCCGCTCGTGCGGGAGAAGCTCGACGAACAGATCACCGCCGGGCGAACCGACATCGTCGTCGACCTCACCGACGTGACGTTTCTCGACTCGACCGGCCTGGGGGTGCTCGTCGGCCGGCTCAAGCTGACCCGCACGATGGGTGGGTCGATGCGCATCGTCGGCACCGACGACCGAGTGCTCAAGGTCTTCTCGATCACGGGCCTCGACAAGGTGTTCGAGATGCATGACGACCTCGCCTCGGCCCTCGCGGCTGACTCCGACGAGGCTTCCGCCGATCAGCGCTCCTAGCGCCCCTGGCGCCCCGAGCGCTGACCGTGGCCGCGTCGCCTACGCCACCGATCAGGCCGCCGGCCACGCCGAACGCACCACCCCTGTGGTCGTTGACGATCTGCTCACGGCTCTGCGCGCTGACCTCACTCGGGCCCGTTTCACGGTCGAGGGGGTTGCCGAACGTCTCGGACCGCTCGCGGCGTCGGCACTGCACCGGGAGCAGCCGGTTCCGGCGCTCCTGGCCACCGCGGCGGCCACTGACTCCTGCGGGGTGCTGATCGCCCTGTTCACCCTCGGCGAGGCCGTCACGTCGACGGCCGTGGAGTCGGCGCTCCCCACTCTGGGGCTGGCCGGCGCCGTCACGCTGCTGCTCGTGAAGGAGGAGTCCGACGGGGTTCGGGCCCGGTGCGACCTGCGACCCTACGGCGACGACGGCGGCAGGAGTGGCAGGAGTGGCAGGAGTGGCCCTGAGGGAGCGGGGCACGACTGGTGGGTGGCCTCCGACCTGGGCGAGCTGCAGACCGGCACGACGCTGCGACCCGACCACGTGCTCGGCATCGGGGGCGCGTCGACCACGCTGGCGTCGTGGACCGTTCGGCGCCCCGTCGAGCGCGCCCTCGACCTCGGAACCGGATGCGGCGTGCAAGCCCTGCACTTGTCGGCCCACGCGACGAACGTCGTGGCGACCGACGTCTCCGAGCGAGCTCGCGACTTCGCGGTGTTCAACGCGGCGCTCAACGAGACCGAGCTCGCAGTCTGTGTCGGTGACATGCTCGAACCCGTTGCGGGGCAGTGGTTCTCGCTGGTAGTGAGCAACCCACCGTTCGTCATCACTCCCCGCGTCGAGGGTGTTCCTCAGTACGATTATCGCGATGGTGGCCGCACGGGCGACGCGCTCGTGCGCTCGCTGGTGCGCGAGGTCGCCGCGGTGCTCGAGCCAGGTGGCGTGGCGCAGCTCCTCGGCAACTGGGAAGTGCCCCGCGGGCGCACCTGGCGCGAGGTCTGGGGGGAGTGGCTGGAGGGGGTGGGTCTCGATGCCTGGGTCGTGCAGCGCGACACCCAGGACCCGGCAGAGTACGCCGACCTGTGGTCGCGCGACGGCGGCGTGCTGCCCGGCACCCAGCAGCAGCGCAACCTCGTCACCGCCTGGCTGCGTGACTTCGCGGGGCGAGACATCGAGTCGATCGGCTTCGGGGTGGTCACCCTGCAGCGGCCCCTGACCCTCCGCGATCCCTGGCGCGACCTCTGTGAGGTGACGGGCCCGGTGGTGCCCGCCATGGGGCCGGTGATCGACGCGGGGCTGCGGGCGTGCACCTGGCTGGCCGAGCATGACGACGCAGAGGTGCTGGCCGTCGCCTGGTCGTGCGCAGCCGATGTCACAGAGGAGCGCTACGGCCGGCCCGGGGCCGATGACCCGAACGTCATCCTCTTCCGGCAGGGCGGTGGTCTACGGCGGGAGACGCGTGCCGACACCGTGCTGGCCGCCTACCTCGGCGTGGCCGACGGGGAGCTGACCGCGCGGGCCGCGCTCGACGCGATCGCCGAGCTGGTCGGAGCCGACGCCGCCGCAGTGCGGACCGAGGTGACCCCCCGCCTGCGCGACCTCATCGCCGACGGGCTGCTCGTCTGACGCTGCCGGGAGCGCATCGACGTCGGATTCGTTCCCAGTGTTTGTTCAGCGAACGTTCAGCCAAACTCACTGATGCCATTGGGAACTGGGCGCGATCCTTTGACACGTGCGGTGATCCGGGCAGCGCGGCCACGGGGGCCTACCAGGTGGAGGTCTCCACCGACGGGGCGACGTGGAAGCCGGCGGCATCCGGCACCTTCGACGCCACCAACCGCGGGCGCTACAACGCAGTGCCGGCGAGCGGCGACACCGAGGGCACCCGCTACGTCAGGTTCACCATCCTGGTTCACCATCCTGGGCAACCAGGTGCCTGACTTCGCGACGAACTGCCCCGCGGGCGCCTTCGGCGGGTGCAGCTACACCGATCTGACCGAGCTGGAGGTGTTCGGCGCGGCCGGTTGAGGGCTGGGCTCCACGCGTGGCGGGCGGGGCCCGGCCACCCGTCGCGCGGCTCTCGCCCGAAAGCACTTGTGAGTGAGCGCTCACTCAGTCATGATGGTCGGCGTGACCCAACGACTGGCGGGCCCCCCTCCTCGACAGAGGCGGGCGGCGCCCATGCATCCCGACGACCGGCGTGATGCGCTGATCGAAGTGTTCGTCGACCTCGCCCACCGCAACGGGCGCGCCCCGACCACGAGCGAGATCGCGGTTGAGGCGGGCGTCGCGGAAGGCACGATCTTTCGGGTCTTCGCCACGAAGGAGGCGCTCGAGAACGAGGCCGTGCAGACCGCGTTCTGCCCCGCACCGGTTCGCCGCCGCATCGCAGCGATCGACCCCGGGGGTTCGTTGCGCGACCGGCTCGTCGACTTCACCCGCATCATGCAGACCCGGTTCACCGAGGTGTTCGGGCTGATGGCGGCCCTGGGCCTCAGCCAGCCGCCCAACCGCGGGGCGCACGAGGCCTGTTACGAGCTGGGACGGCACCTGCGTCGCCACGCCGCCGAAGACGAGCACGAGCACGGGCACCAGCCCCTGCTCGCGGCCGTCCACGAGCTGCTGCTGCGCGACGAGGAGCAGCTTGTCGTGCCGGGGTCGCAGGTCGTGCACCGCATCCGGCTGCTCACCTTCTCGGGCACCCACCCCGGCATCTCCGACGGGGAGGTGCTCACGGCCGAGGAGATCGTCGACACCGTGCTCTTCGGGGTCGTGCGGCGCGACGAGCTGCCCGGCATCCGCGATCGCTGTTGCCAGCCGGCCCGAAAACTGCTGGACCCTGACCCCACGTGACTCCGTACCGTCTGCTGGCGACGAACCGAACGAAAGGCCCACCATGCTGATCAGACTGCTGCGCAGTCACCTGCACCCCTACCGGGGCGAGATCGGGCTCATCCTGCTGGCGCAGTTCGTCGCCACGATGGCCTCCCTCTTTCTGCCCAGCCTCAACGGTCAGATCATCGACCAGGGCGTCACCAAGGGCGACACCGGCTACATCATCAGCCACGGCGGCATCATGCTGGCCGTCAGTCTGGTGCAGATCGTCGCGGCCATCGGGGCCACCTACCTCGCCGCCAAGGTCGCGATGGGGATGGGCCGCGACGTGCGGGCCAACCTGTTCGGCACCGTCGTCGACTTCTCGGCCCAGGAGGTCAGCAAGTTCGGGGCGCCCACGCTGATCTCGCGCAACACCAACGACGTGACCCAGGTGCAGATGGTCGTCTTCATGGCCTTCTCGCTGCTCGTCACCACGCCCATCCTGATGGTCGGCGGCATCATCATGGCGCTGCGTGAAGACGTCGGGCTCGCTTGGCTCGTGGCGGTGGCCGTGCCTCTGCTCGGGCTGTGCGTCAGCCTCGTCATCTGGCGGATGGTGCCCTGGTTCGGTCGCATGCAGACCTCGCTCGACGGGGTGAACCGGGTGATGCGAGAGCAGATCACCGGCATCCGAGTGGTGCGGGCGTTCGTACGCGAAGACCATGAGGAGGAGCGCTTCGCGGGGGCGAACGCCGATCTGACTCTGGCCGGCCTGAAGGTGGGCCGCCTGATGGCCCTCGTCTTCCCGATCGTCATGTTCATCTTCAACGTCTCGACCGTGGCCGTCATGTGGTTCGGTGGCCACCGCATCGCCTCGGGCGACATGCTGATCGGTGAGCTGACCGCCTTCCTGTCCTACCTCGTGCTGATCCTGATGGGCGTCATGATGGCCACCTTCATGGCCACGACGATCCCCCGGGCGTCGGTCTCGGCCACTCGCATCCAGGACGTGCTCGAGACGACCTCCACTGTCGTCGAGTCGGCCACCCCGCTGCCCGTGGCGGCGGGCAGTGATGAAGGTGTGGGCCTTGAGCTGGTGGGTGTCGACTTCCACTACCCGGGGGCCGAGGTCGCGGTGCTGCACGACGTCAGCTTCTCGGCCGAGCCCGGCCGCACGACCGCCGTCATCGGATCGACCGGCAGTGGCAAGACGACCCTCATCGGGCTCATTCCCCGCCTCTTCGACGTCTCGGAGGGCCAGGTGCTGGTCGGGGGGGTTGACGTGCGCGACCTTGGGCTCGACGAGCTGTGGAGCCACATCGGTCTCGTACCGCAAAAACCCTACCTCTTCAGCGGCACGGTCGCCTCCAACCTGCGCTACGGCAACCCCGAGGCGAACGAGGAGCAGCTCTGGGACGCGCTCGACATCGCCCAGGCCAGCGACTTCGTGCGCGCCATGGGCGGCCTCGAGTCGCCCATCGCCCAAGGTGGTACCAACGTCTCGGGTGGCCAGCGGCAACGCCTGGCCATCGCCCGGGCCGTCGCGAAACGACCCGACATCTACCTCTTCGACGACTCGTTCTCGGCGCTCGACCTCTCGACCGACGCGCGGCTGCGGCGGGCCCTGCGACCGGCCACTCGCAGCGCCGCCGTCGTCATCGTCGCCCAACGGGTCTCGACCATCGTCGACGCCGACCGCATCATCGTGCTCGACGACGGCCGCATCGTCGGTCAAGGAACACACGACCAGCTGCTCGACACCTGTGAGACCTATCAGGAGATCGTCGAGTCCCAGCGCAGCGCGGAGGTGGCAGCCTGATGGCTGAGGGAGTGCAGACAGCAGAAGAGAAGGCGGCCGCCGCCCGTCGCGGGCCGGCCCGTCGAGGCGGCCCGCCGCACATGCAGATGGGACAGCCCGGCGAGCAGTCGCTCGACTTCGGCCCGTCGGCGAAGCGGTTGGCCGGACGGCTGCGCCCCGAGCGGGCCAAGGTCATCATCGTGCTCGCCTTCGCGGTCGTGAGCGTCGTGCTGAGCTCGATCGGGCCCAAGGTGCTGGGGCGGGCCACCGACATCATCTTCGCCGGAGTCATCGGCGAGATGGTCGGCAAGACCTTTCCCCCGGGCACCACGAAGGAACAGGCGATCGCGGGCCTGCGGGCCCAGGGTCAGACGACTTTCGCCGACCTGCTGACCAACGTCGGCTTCACGCCGGGTCAGGGCATCGACTTCGACGAGGTCGGCCGGGTGCTGCTGCTCGTCATCGGACTGTTCGTTGCGGCATCCTTCCTCATGTGGGTGCAGGGCTTCATCCTGCAGGGTGTGCTCCAGCGCACCATGTACACCCTGCGGCAAGACGTGGAGGCCAAGCTCAACCGGCTGCCGCTGCCCTACTTCGACAACCAGCCGCGCGGCGAGATCCTCAGCCGGGTCACCAACGACATCGACAACGTCGGCCAGTCGCTGCAGCAGACCATGTCGCAGCTGCTCAACTCGTTGCTGACGGTCATCGCCGTGCTCAGCATCATGTTCTGGATCTCGTGGATGCTTGCGCTCATCGCCCTGGTGACCATCCCCATCGCCATCATGCTCACGACGGCGATCGCCAAACGGTCGCAGAAGATGTTCGTGCAGCAGTGGCGCAACACCGGCGAGCTGAACGGCATCGTCGAGGAGACCTTCACCGGTCACGGCCTCGTCAAGGTCTACGGCCACCAGCAGGAGACCCGCGAGAACTTCCGCGAGAAGAACGACGAGCTCTTCGGGGCCGCGTTCGGCGCGCAGTTCATCAGCGGCATCATCATGCCGGTCATGATGTTCGTCGGAAACCTCAACTACGTCATCATCGCGGTCATCGGCGGGCTGCGGGTCGCGTCAGGCTCGCTCAGTCTCGGTGACGTGCAGGCCTTCATCCAGTACTCGCGCCAGTTCACCCAGCCGCTCACACAGGTTGCGTCGATGGCCAACGTGCTGCAGTCAGGGGTGGCGTCGGCCGAGCGCGTGTTCGAGGTGCTCGACGCGCCCGAGCAGACGGCGGATGCCGTGTCGCCGCAACGCATCGACGACCCCCACGGCGCCGTGGCCTTCGAAGACGTGTCGTTCTCGTACCTGCCCGACAAGCCGCTCATCGAGAACCTCGACCTCTCGGTGAGCCCCGGGCAGACCGTCGCGATCGTCGGGCCTACCGGCGCCGGCAAGACGACGCTCGTCAACCTCATCATGCGGTTCTACGAGCTGAGCTCAGGCCGGATCACGCTCGACGGGGTCGACATTCGTGAGCTCACCCGTCACGGACTGCGCTCCCGGATCGGGATGGTGCTGCAGGACACCTGGCTGTTCGGCGGCACGATCCGCGACAACATCGCCTACGGACGCCCGGGCGCCAGCGCCGACGATGTCATCGAGGCGGCGCGGGCGACCTACGTCGACCGCTTCGTGCACTCGCTGCCCGACGGCTACGACACGGTGCTCGACGACGAGGCGAGCAATATCTCGGCCGGCGAGAAGCAGCTGATCACCATCGCGCGGGCGTTCCTGTCTGACCCGGCCCTGCTCATCCTCGACGAGGCGACCAGCTCGGTCGACACCCGCACCGAGCTGCTCGTGCAGCACGCGATGGCCGCCTTGCGCTCTGACCGAACGAGCTTCGTCATCGCGCACCGTCTCTCCACGATCCGCGACGCCGACCTCATCCTCGTGATGGAGGACGGACACATCGTCGAGCAGGGTTCGCACACCGACCTGCTTGCTGCCGACGGTGCCTACGCCCGGCTGTACGCCGCCCAGTTCGCCGGTGCTGCCGCCGATCTCGACGAGACGGCGTCGGTCGACCCGGTCGATGGTCGTGGCCATCGTGAGAGCGCCGTCGAGCGCGGTGAGGAGTCTCGCGAGATGGCCGATGCCACGATGGGGTCCGGCGCCGGGGCCGGCACGCCGGCCGGCCCGCCCTCGCCGGATGCCGTTCTCCCCGATGAGGATCGCCCCTCGCGTTGACCGTCTCGACCGTACGGAAGTGGCCACTCGACCGTACGGAAGTGGCCACTCGACTGTACGAAAGTGGCCACTCGGTTGTACGAAAGTGGCCACTCGACTGAACGGACCGGTCGAGTGGTCACTTTCGTACGCATGGTGGCGTGGCCACACCTTTTCAGGGGTGGAGGGCCACGGCCATCGCCCTGGTCAGGGCCCTGTTTCGCCCGACCCTCTCACGCCGGGGCCAGGAAGGGGTGCCCTCGGCGGGCGGCGTCGACCATGCGCTGGTGGTCGCGCTCGGTCTGGTCGGCGTAAGCCCGAGCGAAGACGCTCATCGCGAGATCGAGCTTGTCGGAGCCCCCGACGTACGCGGCGATCATCGACGCACCGCTCGAGCGCGCGTGGGCCTTGGCGAGCAGCTGCCCACAGATGCCGGCGTAGTCGGCGGTCGCCGATGGCTTGAGCGCGTCGAGCGGGATCGTGCCCTTCATGTTGCGGAACTGCCGAACGTAGTACTGCCGCCCGGCGACGGTGGTCCATCCGAGCAACGGGTCACTCACCGTCTGCAGGGCCTGCTGGTACTCCACGACGCGCTGACCCTGGTGCGCGTGCCACGCCGACTCGCCGTGCACGTGGGACGCGAGCACCGACCGTCTGGCCTGCTTGAGCTGGAGGAAGACGACATCGCTCGGGCTGCTGCCCTCCAGCAGCGCGACGTACGCGCGCAGTCCGACGCTGCCGACCCCGACGACCTTGTGCACGAAGTCGATGAGCGTGTAGCCGCCCAGCACCCGGCGCCAGTGCGGGGCGAGGGTGGCCAGGTAGTCGTCGAGCCCGACCGCAAGCAGCTCGGCCTCGTCGTCGTCGAGGTGGGTGATCAACGGCGGCTCCTGCACGATGCGCCGGCCCGCGCCCTCGGTGGTCGTGAACCGGGGTAGGGCCCGGTCACTGGTGCGGCCCTGGGCTCGGTGGGCGGCCCGTTCGATCTGCGCCTGCAGCGACGCGTCGGCTGCGGCCGTCTGGAGGCGGTCGAGGTCGAGCCGCTCGTAGGAGCGGGCCAGCAGGGGTTGGGAGGCGAGCCACCTCATCTGGTTGCGATACGCCGCCGAGCACGACTCGACGGCGGTGGCGCAGTGCTGCTCGCTCTGGCCGTTCTGTCGGCTGGCCACCCAGATGCTGGCGACGAGGCGGCGCAGGTCCCACTCCCAACCGCCGGGGTGGGCCTCGTCGAAGTCGTTGAGGTCGAGCACGAGGTCGCGCTCGGGGGAGGCGTAGAACCCGAAGTTGCCGAAGTGGGCGTCGCCGCAGATGACGGGCGAGATCCCCGTGGCAGGCAGATGGGCGAGGTCTTCGGCCATCACCACCGCACTACCGCGCAGGAAGCCGTACGGGGAGGCCGTCATGCGTTCGACCCGGGTGGCGATCAGCTCGCTCCGCCGCCCGCGGTGCGACTCGGTGATCTGTTCGACGACGTCAGGGCGGTCGACCGGTTCGTCCCACTGCCCCAGCAGCGACCGCGGTACCCGGTGGCGCAGGCTGTGTCCGAGTCGGTAGCGCTGCGCCCGTGGCGTCGACGGATGCCGCAGCGACGTGTAGGGCTGGCTGTCGACCTCGGGCAGCACAACGTGGTTCCTGCCGGTGTGCTCTCCTGCGGTCATCTCGGCGCTCCTCGTTCTCGGCAGTCCTGGCAGTCCTGGGAGTCTTGGCTGTCTCGGCGCTCGTGCCCGTTTCGGCCCCTCTGGAGACAGTCTGTTCTCAGTCACGCTCACGGTTCGAGCAGTACCGCGCCGGGGCCTGCGGGCGCCAACACGTCTTCCGGGTTGTGCAGGGCACAGGTCGACAGGCTGAGGCAGCCGCAGCCGATGCAGGAGTCGAGCTGGTCGCGCAGCTTCTCGAGGCGACGGATCTGCTCCTCGAGCCGCGGGCGCCACGCCTGCGAGAGCCGAGCCCAGTCGCGACTGGTCGGGGTGCGCTCGTCGGGCAGGGTGTCCAGCGCTGCGGCGATCTCCTCGAGCGAGAGCCCGACCCGCTGGGCGGCGCGCACGAACGAGACCCGGCGGATCGTGGCCCGTTCGTAACGGCGTTGGTTGCCGGTGGTGCGCTGGGCCTGGATCAACCCGAGGTCGCCCCAGTAGCGCAGGGCCGACGTGGCCATTCCGGTGCGTTCGGCGACCTCGCCGATGGTCAGGCCGGACTGGTTCCCCGGCACGTCAGCTGATCCTCGCCTCGGCGAGTCTCGACAGGATCTCGTCGACGGTCTCGTCCGGCGTCTGCTGCGAGCTGTCGAGCCAGAGCCCGATGCGGGGCGTCTTCGTTCTCACCATGTGGTCGAAGTCCCGGATCGACCACAAGTCGCCGTAGCCGACCTTGACCCGTTCCGACTCGCGCTGCATCACCACGGCCACGTCGGGGGCGAGCATCACCAGGCTGACGGGTCGTTCGACGAGCTGCTCGACGAACGGCTCGAGGGTGGCACCGACGAAGAGGTCCTGAACCACCACCGTGAAGCCGGCAGCGACGTAGCGGTTGGCGGTCTCGGCGGCAATGGAGTGGCGCAAGGCCAGCTGACGCTCCGCCTCGGGCTCAGCCTGGGGCGACATGTCGACCCTCCCGGTGACGACGAAGCGCCGAAAGACGTCACCGCGCAGGTGCACGGCGCGCGAGAACCGTTCAGCCAGCAGCTGGCTCACGGTCGATTTTCCGGCCGCCATCACGCCGGTGACCACGATGACCTGCGGCACGTCGAGATCGTGCCTCAGGGCCGGCGACGAGCTCACGGAGCCAGCCTATGCCCGCGGATGCCGTAGGTTCCAGAGTTCAGGTGACGTTCAAGTTCTGTTCGTACCGGGTGCGCTTCGGCCGGGGCGAGCGCCGGCCGCTTAGGCTGAACGCATGACGGATCTGCATGGCACTGGCACTCGTCCGCACGTTGTCGTTCTGGGCGGGGGCTTCGGAGGCCTCGCCGCGGTGCGGGCCCTGCGCAAGGAGGACGTCGACGTGACGCTCGTCGACCGGCATCCGTACAACACCTTCCAGCCGCTGCTCTACCAGGTGGCCACCGCGACGCTCAACCCCGGTGACGTCACCTGGTTCCTGCGCTCGGCACGGTCGAAGCAGGAGAACATGCGGTTCGTCCAGGGCGACTGTGCCGAGGTCGACCACGACGCGCGCACGCTCCGCCTCTCTGGTGGTGAGGTGCTGACCTTCGACCACCTCGTCATCGCCACCGGAGTCGCGGCCAACTTCTTCGGCACCCCGGGTGCGGAACAGTTCGCGATGCCGCTCTACACCCGCAACCAGGCCCTCGCGGTGCGCGACGCGGTCTTCTCAGGTCTGGAGGAGGCGGCGGCCGATCCGCATCGCGACAGCATTCGCGTCGTGGTCGTCGGTGGTGGCCCGACGGGTGTCGAGACCGCCGGTGCGCTGGCCGAGATGCGCAACAAGGACGTGCCCGTGCTCTATCCCGAGCTCGACTCGAAGAAGGTCCACGTCACGCTGGTCGAGATGTCGCCTGAGCTGCTCGCGCCCTTCACAGCCGGCAGCCGCGACTATGCCCTCGAGTCGCTCCGTCGTCGCGGCGTCGACCTGCGACTGTCGACGAAGGTGAACGAGGTGCGCTCCGACGGGGTCGTCGTCGGTGATACCGACGAGTTCCTGCCCGCGGGCGTCGTGATCTGGGCCAGCGGGGTGACGGCGCCCGATGCCGTGTCGACGTGGGGGGTGCCGCAGGGGCGCGGTCACCGCATCATGGTCGACGACCGTCAGCGCGTTCAGGGCCTCGACGCGATCTACGCGGTCGGTGACATCTCGGTGGCCGACGGTGACGCCGCTCTGCCGCAGCTGGCCCAGCCGGCGATCCAGCAGGGCAAGTTCGTGGGGCGTCTCATCGCGGCCGGCCTGCGGGGCGAGCCGACCGAGCCGTTCACGTACTCCGACAAGGGCATTCTCGCCACGATCGGTCGAGCATCCGCTGTCGCCGAGGTCACGGGGATTCCGCGCCTGCAGGGGTTTCCGGCCTGGATGGTTTGGAACGGCGTGCACATCGTCACCTTGCTCGGCAACCGCAACCGCGTGGCGGCCATGGTCAACCTCGGCGCGAAGTACCTCGCCTGGGGCCGCAGCCACAACGCGATCGTCGGCGACACGAAGCCGCCGCAGCTCCGCGACCTGGCGTAGGGGTTGCTGGAGCCACCTTTCGCCACAGTGCCCGTCGTCAGGTCGTGTCGTCGCCGTCCCCGTCGGTCGGTCAGGGCGAAGGAGTCAGGCTTCTTGCCGCTCTGGTGCTGGGGCGCCGTACCACTCCTGCTGGACGTGCTCGAGATGCTGCCGCATGACACGCTCTGCGCCTGAGTCGTCGCGACCGAGGATCTTGGCAACGAGCTGGCGGTGCTCGTCGGCTGCCTCGACGCGCAGCTGCCGGTTCGCGCCATCACCGAGACCATAGAGGCGGGTGTGGTCGCGCAACACCGTGACCATGTCGAGAAGGCGTTGGTTGCCTCGCAGGCCGAGGAGGAACAGGTGGAAGTCTCGGTCGCGGGCGAGGAACTCGGTCGCGTCATCGACGGTGATCTCGGTCGCGACCACCAACCTCTCGAGCTCGTCTTTCCACGCCCCGAGATTCATTTTTGCGAGGTCGCCCACGCTCGGAACCTCAAGCATGAGGCGTAGTTCGAAGACGTCGACCAGGTCTTGCCGGCTCAGTTCGACGATCCTGAAGCCGCGGTTGCGCACGGCCTCGAGCGTGCCTTCGTTGACGAGGGTGAGCATGGCTTCGCGCACCGGGCTGACGGAGACCCCGAGCTCTTTCGCGAGGGCGGTCGCCGAGTACAGCTCTCCGGGCACGATCTGTCCGGTGACGATGGCCTGCCGAAGAATTTCGAGGGCCTTGTCGCGCAGACTCGTCGTGGGAGCGAGCCGAGAAGCGGAGATCTCTGGCATGTGGTGGACCGTCTCTTGACAGTAGGTGGTCAGGCATAGATGCTAACCGGTAATCGATTACCGGTCACCTGCGTGCAAAGGAGCACTTCGTGAGCCTAGCGACCTTCGACCCTTTGCTACAGCCCTTCACGCTCAAGCATCTGACCCTGCGCAACCGGGTGGTCAGCACCTCACACGAGCCTGCCTACGGCGAAGACGGCATGCCGAAGGACCGCTATCGGCTCTACCACCTCGAGAAGGCGCGAGGTGGCGTGGGCCTGACCATGATCGGGGGTTCGGCGGTCATCTCACCGGACAGCCCACCCTCCTTCGGCAACCTGCTCCTCTACAAGGACGAGATCGTGGGGTGGCTGCGCCAGCTGACGGATGACGTGCACACGGCTGGTGCCGCGGTCATGTGCCAGGTCACTCACCTCGGCCGCCGCACCAGCAACTACTCAGGCGACTGGTTGCCCGTACTGTCCGCATCCCCGTTGCGCGAGCCGGCCCACCGCGCCTTCCCCAAGGAAGCGGAGGGGTGGGACATCGACCGCATCGTTCGGCACTACGCCGAGGCGGCCGCCCGCTGTCAGGCCGGCGGCCTGGACGGCATCGAGCTGCAGTCGTACGGCCACTTCATGGACAGCTTCCTCTCGCCCTGGACCAACCACCGACAAGACGATCTCGGCGGCGACCTGGAACACCGGATGGCCATGCCGCGCAGGGTCATCCAGGCAGTGCGCGATGCGGTGGGCCCCGACTTCATCGTCGGTATCCGGATGATGCTCGATGAGGACCGTAACGGCGGACTGACCGAGCACGACGCGATGACCGCACTGCAGGCCTTCGTCGAGGACGGGATCGACTTCGTCAGCACCATCAAGGGCTCGATCGAAAGCGACCACACCCTCGCCAAGGTCATCCCGTCGATGGGCCAGCCCTCAGCCCCGTTCCTCGAGTGGACCGGGCGGATGCGCCAACAGCTCGGCATCCCGGTGATGCACGCTTCTCGTATCGCCGACGTGGCGACGGCCCGGTACGCCGTGCGCGAGGGCCTGGTCGACCTGGTCGGCATGACCCGTGCGCAGATCGCCGACCCGCACCTGGTCAACAAGATCATGGCCGGCGAGGAGGACCGGATCCGCCCCTGCGTCGGGGCCAACTACTGCCTCGACGCGATCTACCAGTCGGGCGACGCCAAGTGCATCCACAACCCGGCCGCAGGTCGGGAACAGACCCTGGTCCACGAGATCGGTCGCACGAGCGGCACCTCCCGTCGCGCGGTCGTCATCGGAGCCGGCCCGGCCGGCCTGGAGGCCGCCCGAGTGCTGGGCGCCCGGGGGCACCAGGTCGTGCTCTTCGAGGCCAACGACCACGTGGGCGGCCAGGTTCGGCTGACCTCTCCGTCGCCACACCGACGCGACCTCATCGGAATCGTCGACTGGCGCCTCGCCGAGGCGAAGTACCACGGCGTCGACGTGCGCACCGGCCGCTTCGCGCAGCCCGCCGACGTACTTGCCGAGAACCCGGACGTCGTCATCGTCGCGACCGGCGGGCTGCCCAACCGGGAGTTCCTCCTCGAGGGCGCCGCGCTCGTCCACGACGTGTGGGACGTCATGGACGGGTCGCTGCGCGCCCGCGGCGATGTTCTGGTGTTCGACGACCACGGCGGGTATCCGGGCATGGACGCCGCCGAGACCCTTGCGCTGCGCGGCGCCCGGGTGGAGTTCGTGACCCCCGAGCGGACCATCGCGCCCGACGTCGGCGCGATGAACTCACCTGCCTACCTCAAGAGCTTCGCCGAGCATGGTGTTGCCATCACCCTGCCCTACTACCTGCGCCGGGTGTGCCGTCGGCCCGACGGTCGGCTCGACGCCGTGCTGTGGAACGAGTACGCCGACCTCGAGGTGACGCGGGTCGTCGACCACGTCGTCGTCGAGCACGGGACCTTGCCAGTTGCCGACCTCTACCACGATCTGGTGCCCGGCTCGAGCAACGGCGGTGAGGTCGACATCGACGCGTTGGTCGCGGGCCGGCCGCAGACCATCGCGCGCAGGCCCGACGGGCGCTACCAGCTCTTCCGCATCGGAGACGCCGTGACCAGCAGGAACATCCCCGCCGCCATCTACGACGCCCTGCGCCTCTGCCTGCACCTGTGACCAAAGGGCCCTGACCATGACCTCAATCCCGTGGATCGACCGCGACACGATGACCCGAGTCCTGCCTTGGGAACAGGTCGTCGATGCTCTCGAGTCCGCTCTGATCAGCGGAGCCGCTCCGGGAAACACCCCACCGCGGACCTTCGTGCCGGTCAGCTCCGGCGAACTGCTCCTCATGCCAGGCGAAGTCGGCCCCGCCGTCGGTGTCAAGGTTCTGGCGATCAACGACCACGCCGCTCGCTTCGAGGTGCCCCGCATCCAAGGAGTACACATCGCCTTCGCCGGCGACACCCTGAGCCCGACCGCGATCCTCGACGCCGAGCAGTTGACGCTCCTGCGCACCGCGGGACTCTCAGCCCTTGCCGTGCGTCACCTCGCACCACCGGCTGCGGCTTCACTCCTTGTTTTCGGCACCGGGCCGCAAGCGGTGAGCCACGCTCTGGCGATCCACGCGGTACGTCCGCTCAAGAGCGTGACGGTCGTCGGTCGTCGTCAGCCGGCGATGCACGAGGTCGTGCGCCGGCTCGAGACCGCCGGCCTCAACGCCCGCGCGGGCGTGGCCGCTGACGTGGCGCGGGTAGACATCGTGGCCTGCTGCACGACAGCCGCCGAACCGGTCTTCACCTCGTCCTTGCTGCGGGCCGAGGCCACGGTGGTCGCGATCGGATCACACTCGCCAGACCGGCGTGAGGTGGAGACCCAGCTCGTCGAACGAGCCACCGTCATCGTCGAATCCACGGCGTCAGCGCTCAGCCAAGCAGGGGACATCATCCTCGCCCTGCGTGACGGAGTGCCGCAGGACGTCGCCATCGCCGGTGATCTGCAGGCCTTGGTCACCGGCGCGGTCACCATCGTTCCCGGCGCCCCACGACTCTTCAAAAGCGTCGGTGAAGCGTGGAGCGATGTCGTCGTCGCCGCGACCGTCGTCGAGGCAGCCCTGCTGCTCGCTCCCACCTGAGGGTGATTCGCGTGACACCCCAGAGTCGACCAGATCCGTTCACACCAGGCTCACTCGGGTCGACACCAAGACGTCCTTCCTCTCATCACCCATCGACAAGGCGATCTCCATGGCAACCATGATCGAGGCACGCGGACTGACCAAGCGTTACGAACCGACTGGTAACGAGCGACGTCGGTTCCGTCGTCGCTCCGAGACACCCGAGACGACCGGAACCCTGGCGGTCGACGGCGTCGACTTCGACGTCGAGGAGGGCGAACTGTTCGTCATCATGGGGCTGTCCGGTTCGGGCAAGTCGACCCTCCTACGGATGCTCAACCGGTTGGTCGACCCGACGTCCGGCAGCCTCCAGATTGCGGGCCAGGACATGCTGGCCATGGATGACGCCCAGCTGCGGACCACTCGCAACTCGACGATCAACATGGTTTTCCAACACTTCGCGCTCTTTCCGCACCGCACGGTTCTCGAGAACGCGGCCTACGGGCTGCAGGTCCGCGGCATCCCGGAAGCGGAACGAGTTGATCGGGCTCAGGACGCGCTGGAGACGGTGGGCCTCGGGCGGTGGGGGCACGTTCGGCCCCAGGAGCTCTCCGGCGGCATGCGACAGCGAGTCGGCCTCGCCAGAGCCCTCGCGACCGATGCTCAGATCCTGCTGATGGACGAGCCCTTCAGCGCACTCGACCCGCTGATCCGACGCGACATGCAGAGCCTGCTGCTGTCGTTGCAGGAGAAGGTGCGCAAAACCGTGGTGTTCGTCACCCACGACCTCAACGAAGCCATGCGGCTCGGTCAACGAATCATGGTCATGCGCGACGGACGCGTCATCCAGCTCGCGTCAGGAGCCGAGATCCTGTCGACACCCGCCGATGACTACGTCGCGAACTTCGTGTCTGACGTCGACCGTTCCCGGGTCGTCACAGTCGAGCATGTGATGCGCCCGCCCCTGATCACCGCCCGCGGTGACGAGCACCCACAAGCGGTGCTGGACCGCATGGCGAACGTCGAAGGTGTCGGCGTCTACGTGCTCGACGAGCGGGACCGGATCGTCGGCGTCGCAACAGACAAGCACCTGGCCGACGGCATCGCGCTGGGCCGGGAGCGGATCGACTCGCTCGTCTGCGACGACTTCGCGACCATAGAAAGCGGCTCTCGGCTGATCGAGGTGATGCCGCTGGTCGGGCGCCACTCGGTGCCGTTGGCGGTGACGGACCACGACGGTCGCCTGATCGGCGTGATCCCCAGGGCAGCGCTGCTGAACACCCTGGCTGACAACGGGAGGTCGCTCAATGCCTGATCTGCACATCGGAGACGCGGTCTCCGCGATCGTCACCTGGCTGCAGGACAACGTGGCTGGGGTCTTCGACGCCATCGCCGCCGTCACGCAGTGGTTGATCGACGTGGTGCTGGCCGCTCTGACCGGCCCACCCCCGTTGGTCATCGTCGTGATCGCGGCACTGCTCGCGCTGTGGGCCCGTGGCATCGGGTTCGCCGTCTTCACCGTGCTCGGACTGCTGGTCGTCGATTCGATGCAGCTGTGGACCGAGACGATGGAGACGCTGGCCATCGTTCTCGTGGCCAGCGTCATCGCTGTCGTCATCGGGATACCGACCGGTATCTGGGCGGCTCGGAGCAAACGAGCCAGCGTCGTGGTCCGTCCGGTCCTCGACTTCATGCAGACCCTGCCGGTCTTCGTCTACCTCATCCCTGCGGTGTTCCTCTTCGGTATCGGCGTCGTCCCGGCCGTCGTCGCCACCTTCATCTTCGCCATCCCGCCGGGGGTGCGTCTGACGGAGCTCGGCCTGAGACAGGTCGACCCCGAGATGGTCGAAGCCTCCGTGGCCTTCGGAGCCACGCCATGGCAGCTGCTGCGCCAGGTCCAGCTCCCGCTGGCGGTCCCATCCATCATGGCCGGCCTGAACCAGGTGATCATGATGGCGCTGTCCATGGTCGTGATCGCCGGCATGGTCGGTGCGGGCGGCCTCGGCGCCGTCGTCGTGCAGGGCATCAGCCGCTTGGACATCGCCGTCGGCTTCGAAGGCGGGCTCGCCGTCGTCTTCCTGGCCATCTTTCTCGACCGCCTCACCAGCGCTTTTCCGCGCCCACGTCGCCGAGCCGTCGCGGTCGCGGACGAAGCCCCTGATGCCGTCGCCGTGCAGGCGGTACCGAGAGTCGCCTGACGTAGATGCCGTTCGACTCCACCCCTCAGCAGCCGACCACGCCCACATCCCAAAGGAACTCATCCATGTTTCGTCATCGTCTTACCACCAGCATCGTCGGCGCCTCGCTGGCCCTGGCCACCGCCATCACGGTCTCCGGATGCGGTTCTTCCACACCGTCCTCCGGAGCGTCGGGCGCAGAACCGGCGAGCAAGACCGTGAACATCGGCTACATCGCCTGGGACGAGAACATCGCCAACAGCTACCTGTGGAAGGAGCTGCTCGAGCAGCAGGGCTACCAGGTCAAGCTCAGCCAGCTCGAGGTCGCCACGCTGTACTCAGGTGTCGCCGACGGGCAGCTGGACGTCTTCATGGCCGCGACCCCGAAGACCCACTCGGACTACTGGGCCCGCTTCGACAAGAAGTTCACCGTGGTCGGCCAGTGGTACGACACGCTGACGCAGGCCGTTGCCGTCCCGGACTACACGGGCCTGAAGTCGATGGAGGACCTCAAGGGCAAGGCCAACGAGTTCAACGACCAGATCGTCGGCATCGAGCCAGGCTCGGGACTGATGCGTCAGCTGCACGACAACGCGGTCAAGGACTACGACCTGGCCAGCTACAAGATCATCGACAGCAGCACGCCGGCGATGCTCGCCGCGCTCGACAAGGCCATCAAGGCCAAGAAGCCGATCGCGGTCACCCTCTGGCAGCCGCACTGGGCCTTCAGCAAGTACCCGATGGTCCTGCTCGAGGACCCCAAGGGCAGCTTCGGTGGCAACGACGTCTACAAGACCATCGCCAGCAAGAAGTTCGCCGAGAGCAACACGAAGGTCATGGAAGAGCTGAAGAAGTTCCACATGACGCCGGAACAGCTGCAGAGTCTCGAGCTGAAGATCTCCGGTGCCGGTCAGGGCAAGGAGCAGGAAGCAGTGAAGGCGTGGATCGGCGAGAACCAGGCTGTCGTGAAGGCCTGGACCGGTACGAACTGACCAGTGGAAGGACCACAGCGCGATGACCATCAACCAGACCGAACCGCACGTCTCGCTGGACGAGCTGCTGTCCCGACGCAAGCCGGGTCACAGCCTCGAGGGGCCCTTCTACACGAGCGACCTGCTCGCAGAGACGGATCTGCGTGAGATCTTCGGACGACACTGGATCTTCGTCGGCACTGCGGCCGAGATTCGGGAGCCCGGCGACTACTTCACCGTGACTGTCGGTCCCTGGTCGGTCATCGTGCTGCGCGACGATGACGACCAGGTGCGGGCGCTGCACAACGTCTGCCGCCACCGTGGCGCCCGGGTGCTGACCGAGCCGCGCGGCTCCGTCGGCAACATCGTCTGCGGTTACCACAAGTGGACGTACGGCACCGACGGCGCCCTACTGCATGCAGAGTCGCAGCCGGCCGACTTCGACCCCTCCTGCCTGGGGCTCAGACAGGTCCACGTGCGGGATCTCGCAGGGCTGGTCTTCGTGTGCCTCGCCGACGAGCCGCCAGCCGACTTCGATGAGGTCGCGCAGGTCGTGACGCCCTACCTCGAGCCGCACCAGCTCCACCGTACGAAGGTCGCCGCCCAGCTCGACATCGTCGAGCAGGGCAACTGGAAACTGGTCATGGAGAACAACCGCGAGTGCTACCACTGCGACGAACACCCGGAGCTGATTGCCTCGTTCTTCCCGATCTTCGCCTATTCGGAAGAAGACCTCACCCCCCGGCTGCGTCCCGTGCTGGAGCGGTACCAGAAAGCGAACGTCGCCCTGCAGGAAGAGTGCCGACTCCGCCAGCTGCCGATGGAGGTGCGTGAGGAGGTCGACACCCGACCGACCGGCTTCCGGGTAGAGCGGATGCCGCTCGACCGGTCGGGCGAGTCGTTCGGCGAAGACGCACGGGCCTTGTGCCACAAGCTGTTGGGTGACTTCACCACCCCCCGACTGGGCGACCTGTCGCTGCACCTGCAGCCCAACAGCTGGTTCCATTTTCTCGCCGACCACGCCGTCACCTTCTCGGTCATCCCCCTCTCGGCAGGGCAGACCCGGCTCCGCACCACCTGGCTGGTTCACGAGGACGCGGTGGAGGGCGTCGACTACGAGGTGGACGCGCTGACGGCGGTATGGCGGGCCACCAACGAGCAGGACGGCGCGCTGGTGGCACGCACCCAGGCCGGGGTGAGCAGCCCGGCCTACGAGGGAGGACCCTACTCTCCGACAGAGAACCAGGTTGAGGCCTTCGTGTCGTGGTACCTGCAGCGGCTCCGGGCCGCGATGGCATGAGCACCGCCGAATCGCTCGCGTGCGCCCCGCCCGCCTGGGGCGCGCTCGACGGGGTGCTGACGGACCGGCCGATATGGGAGGGCGACCTCGACGGCCCCCTGGTGTGCGAGCAGGTGCAGCAGGTCACTCACGATGTGCGAACCTTTGTCTTCCGAACGGCCGCGGGACACCGGTTCCGGCACCAGCCCGGACAGTACGTGACGGTGTCTCCGCAGATCGAAGGAGCGGTGGTGAGCCGGTGTTACACGATCACCTCACCCCCCACGCGTCCGCACCGGCTGGCGATCACGGTCAAGCGGGTACCGGGCGGGGTGGTCTCGAACTACCTCCACGACCACCTGTCAGCCGGGGTCGAGCTCCACGTCG
>JBBSTU010000035.1:0-24565 GCA_038235595.1 Actinomycetales bacterium
GAGGTAGCGCTCGCCGAAGACGGCGAGCAGGGCGTCGTCGAGCCGGCGAACGGCGCCCGGCGGGTACTGGTAGCCCATCCGCTCACTGATCGCCGAGCTGTCGACGTCGGCGATGGCGCTCTCGAGCTCGTCGATCGAGGTGATGCCGAGCTCGAGCAGTAACCCGGACACCCACGAGTAGTGGTCGGTGCGTGACCACCCGGCATCCGTGAACCGGCCGGCGAGGAAGGTGGCGAGGTCTTGGGCGCTGATGCGGGGGTCCTCGTCGGGCACGGGCCGTTTGGCCGGCATCGTGGCCTGCAACCGGTCTCGGATGGCCGTGAACTCGCGGTCGGCGAGCTCGAGCAGACCGGCCGCGAGGGTGAAGCGGCGGTCGAGGTCGGGGGCGTGCTCTTCGGGCACGGAGCCCTTGTAGCGGATGTCGTGCTCGAACTCGGCCCAGGCGTGCTGCAGCACGGTGCGCACCTGCACCGACGCGCTGCGCCGTCGCAGCGACTCGTAGACGGCCGGCACCGTGCGGCTCGCGTCGACAGCGACGAGCAGGTGCCGGCTGGCGTAGCCGAACCGGCCCTCGCGGGCCGTCTCCTCACCCATGTCACGGTCGTCGAGCACCGCGAGCTCCTCGCTCAGCACATCGGCCACGGCGGCCACGTCGTCGTGGATGTAAGTGATCACCCGCAGACCGATCTGGTCGGTGATGCCGACCAGGGGGTCGGGGTAGAGCGGGGCTCCGCCCACCAGCCGTTGGGCCTTGCCCGCGAAGGAGGCCACCGACTTGGTGCGCCCGCTGACACTGAGGTAGTTGATGCCGGCGTCGTCGAGCAGGTCGGTGACGAGCTGGACGAACAGCTCGGTCGCTGCCTCGAGCTCGGGCAGCCGGGCGGCGTACGTGTCGACGGCGAGACGGACGGGATCCTCGGGGGTGCGGGTCGTCGGCATGTTCCCATCCTGCCCGCCTCGGCTCATCGCTGAAAACCGAGGACCCCGGTTACCGGGGGCCGGTGAGGGCGAGCGCGGCCGGCTGGCCTTCGACGGACGAGCCGGGGGCCACCGGCCACTCGACGGGGTCGTAAGAGTCCGATCCGAGCGGCGTGGGCGTCGAGGCTGATGCCGCCAGGGTGCCGCGCACCAGCAGGTAGACCGGAACGACGCCGAGCAGCACGAGCAGGGCCGCGTAGGGGGCAGCCGCCGTGAAGTCGAGCGACTCGCCGTTCGTCGTAGCCCACAGCTTGCTCGAGAGCGTGCTGGAGTTGAACGGCAGCAGCATGAGCGTGGTGGTCAGCTCCTTGCTCGCGTCGAGGGCGACGAGGATCGCCCCCGCGGCGAAGCCCGGTGCGGCCAGCGGCAGGGTGACGCGCACGAAGGTGCGGGCCGGCCGGGCGCCCAACGACGAGGCCACCTCGTCGTAGGAGCGGCGCGCAGACTGCAGGCCCACCCGCTGGTTGGCGACCGCGAGGGGCAGGAAGAGAATCACGTAAGCGGCCACGAGCACGACGGGCGTCTTGTAGAGCGACGGCACCAGGCGAGTGGCCAGGAAGACCAACGCCAGAGCGAGGATGGCGCTCGGTATCGCGTGCGCCAGCCAGACCGCGCGCTCAGCCAGGTGTGACATCAGCTTGGGGTGCCGCGTGACCCACCAGCTGACGGGCAACGCACAGAGCGTGGCGACCAGGGCGGCGGCGAGCGCGTAGCCGACGGTGTTCGACAGGGCCAGGCCCACCTCGGACCAGGAGGCGGTGACCTCACCCTGGGACGCGAGCAGGCCTCGCGTCGTCATCAGCACGGTCGGCCCGACCGCGAGCAGGGGGACGACCAGCGAAGCCAGCAGGAGCGGCCACCGCCACGAGCCCAGTGCCACCCGGCGTGGGGGCCGTGACCCGCCCCGGGCGATCTCGGCGATGACACTCCGGCCCGAGATCCAGCGGGTCGACAGCAGCACCAGCACCGAGAGCCCGGCGAGCAGCAGCGACAGGGAGCGGGCCGACTGGTAGTCGCCGTAGTCGAGCATCTCGGCCATGATCTTCGTCGTCAGCGTGCTGCGCCCCAGCTGCACCATGGCGCCGTACTCGGCCAGCACGTGCAGAGTGACAATGAGCAGGCCGGCCGCGAGGGCGGGGCGCAGGGCGGGCAGGCTCACCGTGCGGAAAGCGCTGAACCGCCCGTGCCGAAGGCCGCTCACCACCTCCTCGAGGGCGGGGTCGACGCCCCGCAGGGCGATGAGGCACGGTAGGAAGACGTAGGGGTAGAGCGTCAGCGACATCACGACGGAGGCGCCGACGAGACTCGTGACGACCGACGACTGGGGCGCGAAGGCGAGCTCGGCAGAGTAGGTGGCGTAGGCGCTGACGAAGCCCGGCACGGCCAACGGCACGGTGAAGAGCACTGTGAGCAGCCGGGGCGCGGGCACGCTCGTTCTCGTGACCACCACGGCCGCGCCCACCCCCAGCACCGCGGTCACGGCACCGATGAGGGCAACCAGCACCAGGGTCTGGACCACCGCGGCCGAGGTCGAGGGGTAGTCGAACTGGGCGCGAATGTCACTGAGCGACGTTCCGCTGAGGAACAGGTAGAGCAGCGGCACCAGGGAGGCCACGGCTACGGCCACCGCGAACCACGCGGTGACCGAGCGGGGCCTCCCCGGGCGACGCACCATCAGCCCTTCGACATGCCGAGCTGCTTCAGCAGGTTCTCGGCCTGCTGTGAGTCGGCCAGGGAGTCCATGTCGAAGGTGGGCGACTTGACCTCGCTGAGGTCACCACTGATGCTGCTGGCCACGCCGGGCGCCACCGGGTACTGGGCCTCGGAGACCTCCGCCGGTGCGTCGGCGAGCAGCTTCTGCCCCCCGTCCTTGGCGGTGAGCCAGGCCAGGAACTTCTGTGCAGCCGGCTGGTTCTGGCTCGACTTCAGCACGCCGGCGCCCGAAGACAGGATCAGGTTGCCGGGGTCGGCCGAGGGGAAGTGGTAGATCTTCGAGGTCAGCTGGTCGGGGCCACCCTTCTGACCAGCCAGCACCCACCAGTAGTAGTGGTTCGACAGGCCCATGGCGTGCTTGCCCGCCTCGACCGTGTCGCGGACGTTGCCGTTCTTCTGCTCGTTGACGCCGTTCGCCTTCACGCCCTCGAGGAAGGTCGTCGTGCCCGCCTCGCCTTCGGTGTTCAGCAGGTACTGCGTGGTGGCCACGAACGCGCCTGACGGCGCCCAGGCGAACATCCCCTTGTAGCGGGGCGCCGTGATGTCGGCGAGGGTCTTGGGCAGCTCGTTCTCGGCGATCTTCGTGGGGTTGTAGTAGAGCACGCGGGTGCGGGCCGCGTAGGCCACCCAGAGGCCCTTGCCCGAGCTGAGGCCCGGACGGACCTGCGCCAGGGTGGTCGGGTCGACGGGGGCGAGCAGCCCCGCGGCGCCCAGCTGGGCAGCCGGGCCCGGGTCCTCGGAGAGAAAGACATCCGCCTTGGCGGCGCTGCCCTCGGCCTGGATCTGACCGACGGTCGCATCGTTCTGGATGTTGAACTTCACCCCGGACGTTGCGGTGTAGGCCTTGGTCAGGCCCTCGACCAGCTCGGCGTGCTGGTCGGTGTAGACCGTGAGCGTGGTCGCCGCGCCCTTGGTCGCTGACGACCCCGACGACCCGGTCGTGGCTCCGGCATCCGAACCACAGCCGGCGGCGAAGGCCAGGGCCGACGTCGAGGCGACGGCGACGGTCGCGCGGACCAGGGCCCGACGACGTCTGTGCGCGCGGACGACCATCTGGGCCGGCGACGTGGAGGTGCTGGGCGAGATCATGAACGGGTCCCTCTCGATCGTGCGGTGGGGTCGCACCACACGGTACGCGCTAAGGTAAGCCTGACCTAACCCGGTCTCGCGGCAAGCGACAGCGACCGCGGGCTCTTGCTCAGATGTTCGAGGACCCGGCTCCGGTCGGCACCGACTCGACGTACGTCCACACGGGGGTGTCGACCTGCACGTGCACCCGTTCTCCGGTGTCGAACCGCACGGAACCGGGCACCCGCACGGCCAGCTGCGTGCCATCGTCGAGGCGCACGCGAACCAGGGCGTCGTGACCGTAGAACGACTGCGCCACGACGGATGCCGTCACGCCCGCGGGCGGCGCGTAAACGGGAGCGTGCGTGGAGTCGGCCCGACCCGTCGAGGGAGTCGGCGTGGCGGCGGGCCCGTCGAGTCGCCGTACGCTCAGCTGCTCGGGACGCACCAGCACGTCACACTCGGTACGGCCGGGCAGTCGGTCGTGCGTGGTCTCCGCCGCGACGGCAAGCCGGCCCAGGGCGCAGTCGACAGCGGCGGTGGCGCCGGACCCGACGAGGCTGCCGCGCACCACCACGGCCTCGCCCAGGAACCTTCCCATCTCGGCGTCGACGGGCGCGCCGTAGACCTGTCGGGGGTCACCGGCGGCAACCACCCGGCCCCCGCGCATGACGACGAGGTGGTCGGCGAGCGTCATCGCCTCGGCCTGGTCGTGCGTCACCAGCAGCGCCGTCGTTCCGAGCGACCGGAGCAGGCCGCGCACCTCCTCGCGCAGCTCGACCCGCAGCTGCGCGTCGAGGGCGCTGAAAGGCTCGTCGAGCAGGATCAGGCTCGGCTCGGGCGCGAGGGCCCGAGCCAGGGCGACCCGTTGCTGTTGCCCCCCGGACAGCTGGTGTGGTCGGCGGTCGCCGAGGCCTTGCAGCCCGACCAGCTCGAGCAGCTGCTCGACGCGCTCCCGTCGCAGCGCCCGGGGGCGGCCGGCGATGCCGAAGGCGACGTTCCGACCCACGCTGAGGTGCGGGAACAGTGCGCCTTCCTGCGGCACCACGCCGATGTCGCGCTCGTAGGGACGCACGCTCGAGGTGCCCGGCGAGTCGAGGTCACGCCCGGCCAGGCGGATCCTGCCCGCATCGGCGCTCTCGAAGCCAGCGATGCACCGGAGCAACGTCGTCTTGCCCGACCCGGAAGGGCCGAGGACGGTTGCGAACGAACCGTTCTCGACCGTCAGGTCGACGCCATCGAGCGCGGTGGTCGGTCGACGTCCGGTGGTGTAGGACTTCCGCAGCCCTCGCACTTCAAGCACGTCCCAACCCTAACCGCGGCGGGCCCGGCCCCTGATCGAGCCCCGATCGTGCCTTCGACTCAGCCCTCTCGAACCCTCACCGACACCGCGGCGGTCGACCACCGAGAACGCAGCCGCGAGCGGGATGATCCCCAGGATGAGCACCATCGGCACGGCGAAGCCGACGCGGAGGTTCTCGGCCCCCACCGCGCCGGTCAGCACGGCACCGAGCAGTGCCCCGGCGTAGTTGAACTGGTTGAAGCGCGCGACGACGCGATCGACCTTTGCCGGGTCGGACGAGCCCGCGAGGGCGCCAGCGGCCGAGAAGCTGAGCGGGGCGATCGTGGCCACGGCTCCGCCCAGCAGGGTGAAGCCGAGCACGGCGACGCCCCACGAAGGCGCGAAGACGATGACCTCCAGGGCGGCCGCTGCGACCACGCCACTGCCCCGCAGCAGCCAGACCGCCCCGTGGCGCTCGACGAGCCCGTCGCCGAGCGTGCGCGCGAGCAGCGTGGCGACGAGGTAGGGCAGGGTCGCGAGGGCGGTCAGCCCCTGCGGTGCGTCGAGGGTGCCGTCGAGGTAGACCGGGCCCCACGTCGTGGCGGCGGTGTCGACCATGTAGAAGAGCACCATGGCCAGCCCGAGCAGGGCGATCCGGCGCCAAGGCACGTCACGAACGTCCGGCGTCCGTTCGGGGGTCACCGTGTCGGGCAGGCGGTCGGTCGTGACGAACGGGGCGGCGATGGCGAGCAGGGGCAGCAGGGTCAAGGGGAGCAGCAGCGGCCCCAGGGCGACGTCGGCGGTCGCAAGCGTGACGAGGGTGCCGGCGATGCCACCCGCGGTCCAGAAGGCATGGAAGGAGGGCAGGATCGGGCGACCGTACCTGTGCTCGACCGTGATCGCCTGCATGTTGCTCGAGGCATCCACCAACCCGAGCGCCAGGCCGTACACCGCCAGGCCCGCGACGAACACCTCGAAGTGGGAGGCCGTCAACAGGGTCGTGAACCCGCCTGCCGCGACGAGGAGCCCCAGCCGAACCACCACGGCGCTCGACTGCCGGCGCGCCACGACCTCTGCAACCACCGAACCCAGCCCCGCCAGCAGCACGACCATGAGCAGCAGCCCACTCACGGCGAGCTCGTCGAGGACCCAGCGTCGCTGGATGTTGGGAAGACGGGTCGTGAGCGAGATGAAGAGCAGGCCCTGCACGAAGAAGGCGGCCCCGGCCGCGAGCCGAGCGCGTCGGTGCGGGCTGGGGTGGGATCGTGCAGACGCCGAGCGCTTGGTCGAGCCTCGAGTTGAGCCAGCCGTCCAGCCCCGAGCCCAGCCCCGAGTCGGACCCGGTTTCGAACCCGGTTTCGGTTTCGGCGTCGGGGGGGTCTGGCTCACTCTGGGTCACTGTGGACCCCGCGGCTGAGCCCGTCAAGGCTCCTCGCCGGGGTCGCCCGGGGCCGCCACCCGGCCGCGGCGGCGGCGCGCGGCATCCGGTCGCTGGTCCGTTGACCGTGGCAGGCCACACTGAGCCATGCTTCGACTCACCGTCACCACCCCGAGCGACCTCACCGAGGCCGTGACCGGCATCCTCGACGAGTGTGTCGCGGTCAGCACCCTGTCGATCTCCCGAGGCGCCGCGCTACGGCCGGTCGGTGACGTGCTGTACGCGAACGTGGCGCGCGAAGGTGCCGACGCGGTCATCGAGCAGCTGCGTGACCTCGGCGTGCACGAACGGGGGAGCGTCGAGATCGACTCGGTGGCGACCTGGATATCGCGGCCCGGCTACGAGGCCGACATCCGAACGCCCGGCAGCAGCGCGGATGCCGTGGTGTGGCCACAGGTCGCGCACCGCTCGTACGAGGACACCGAGCTGAACTGGACCTTCTTGTCGTTCATGACCCTGGCCACGCTGCTCGCGTCGGTCGCGATCGTCATCGACTCCCAGATCCTCACCATCGGGGCGATGGTGCTCGGCCCGGAGTTCGGGGCCATTGCGGCGCTCGGGCTCGCGCTCGTGCGCCGTCGGCCGCTACTGCTTGCCGCCGCGGTCAGGGCGCTCGTCGTCGGCTTCGCGGTGGCGATCGCGGTGACGACGGCGTTCGGGCTGGCCCTGCGCGGTCTCGGGTGGGCGACGGCCGCGACTCTCACCGGCCCCAGGCCAGACACCGACTTCATCTACAGCCCGAACAAGTGGTCGCTCATCGTGGCGGTGCTCGCAGCGGCAGCCGGGGTGCTGTCGGTCACCTCGGGGCGAACCGGCGGCCTCAACGGGGTGTTCATCTCGGTCACGACGATCCCCGCCGCGGGCAACGTCGCGCTCGGTCTGGCGTTCGGGCAGTGGGGCGAGGTGCGCGGCAGCGGCCTCCAGCTGCTCGTCAACGTGGTCGGGATGGGACTGGCTGGCTGGGCCACTCTGGCCCTGCAACGGGCGCTGTGGTCGCGCGCACCGGTGCCGCGCTCGCGCCTGGCGCGACGCCTGCAGAGCGGACCGCCGAGCCGCTGACCTGCGCTGCGGCCAGTGTGAAGGGGAGCCCGGAGCAGCGGGTCGGTGGCGACTTGATCCTCCTGACGGCCAGCCTTACAGATCCCCGGGTGTGACCGCACCGACCGCGCACGCCTGACGCGGCTCGCCGATCTCGGAGCTCTGACGGGTGCGGCCAGCGGCCGGGCCCCTTGCCCTACTTGCGCGTCGCGCGGCGCGTCGCGCAGTTGGTGTCGTGGTTTCGACCCTGGTGGCGCGTCGCGCGGCGCGTCGCGCAGTTGGTGTCGTGGTTTCGACCCTGGTGGCGCGTCGCGCGTCGCGTCGCGCAGTTGGTGTCGCGGCTGCTGCTCGACAGGAGGGTCACGCTGGTGTCACAGGCGTTCGGGTGAGAGGGCCCGGGCCTACCGGGTCGAGGGTGTCGCCCTCAGCCCGGACGACGTGGTGGGTTGCGGCGCGCCGGGGGCGGGAAGGGCCAGCGAGGTGCCGAGCCCGCTGTTGACGAGGGCCAGCAGGGTGGCGGTCTGGGCGCGGATCACGTCGTAGCGGGCGGTCGCCCGAGGTGAGCTCGCCCGCGCCTCGTCGGCCGCTGCGGCTGCGAACAGCTCGAGCGAGAACAGCCGCCCGACGTAGCTGGGTCGGTCGACCTTCGCCGGAACCGGTGAGGCCCTCAGGGCCCGATAGCGTGCGTTCAGGTTGTCGAGCGCCGACCCGGCCGCGGCACCCGTGCGAGGCAGGGCGTCGATGGCCCCGATCTGCGCGACCAGGGACTGGTACTGGGCGACCAGCTGGGCCTGCGCCGCGCCGCCGGAGGCGGAGGTCGAGGTCCCACTCGCCGGGGCGGGGGGCGGGCGGCCACTCCCCGAGGGCAGGCTTGACGACGACGGGCCTCCGGTCGTCGTCGACGATGTCGGCTGGTTCGTCTGCGAGCTCGACGCCGACGTCGGCCGGCTGCTCGTCACGGATGCCGTGACCGTGGTGGTGACGGTCACCGTCACGGGTGGGCGGGTCTGGTTCAGCTCCGCCGGTGAGTCCGTGGAGCACCCCGCGACCGTGGCCAGCCCGGTGAGAAGGCTGGCGACGGCCGCGGTCACCGTGCGCGAACCGCTCACTCTGACCTGCCTCACCGGCATCCTGCTCCCCCTTCGCACCGGGTCGGCCATGGTGTGCGGCCCGTTGCCGTTCATTCTCCCCGCTGGTCGCCGTCTCCGCGCGCCGACCCCAGCAGAGTTGACCCCAGCAGGGTTCACCCCAGAAGGGCCGACCCCCCGGCCGGGCCTACCCCAGCCGGGCCGCCGCCAGCTGGGGGCGGGTCAGGAACAACGCGGTGTCGAAGCGTGAACCGCGCAGGTCGGCGTCGCGCAGGTCGGCGCCGAGCAGGTCGGCGTGCCGCAGGTCGGTACCGCGCAGGTCGGCCCCGATGAGCAGGGCCCCGTTCAGGTCGGCCGTTCGCAGGTCGAGGCCACTCAGGTCGGCGCCTACGAGGTCGGCGTGTCGCCGGAAACGCTTGGCCGGTGAGCTGATCGAATGCTCGCGGCGAGTCGTTTGTCGCACCCGCTCGCTCGTCTGTCGTAGCAGCGAGCCGACTCGGCCGCGCCACGCGGTGAGGTCGACACGCAACAGCTGTTCGGCGGTCCAAGCGGTGACGGCGGCCAGCTCGCGCTGCGTCGTCTCGAGCTCGCGAGCCAGCATCGCCGGCGGCGGGCTGGAGAACGACAGCGCGATGGCTTCCGAGAGGTGCCCCAGCATCTCGTGCAGCTGGTGCATCACCGGCAGCACGGCAAACATCAGCGATGCGGTCTCGGGTGCCTCGCGCCACGACACCCCAGCGAACGTCACCTGCGAGACCTGCTGGCCGGCCCCGAAGCAGTCGAACACGGTGCAGCCCTTCCAGCCCTGCTCGCGCAGCCCGGCGTGGATGCCGCACGAGAAGTCGGGTGAGAGGTTTCGGCAGGGCGCGCCGGCCGACTTGCTCACCGGGAAGTCGGCCGAACGGGCGAACGGTAGCGCTACGCAGCACAGGCCGAAGCAGCGGGAGCAGTCGGGCTCCAGCGACGGGATCGATGGCGCGGTCGGTGGGTTCGGGGAGGAGGTCATGGCGTCGAAGGTCTGGGGGCCGGGTTCAGAGCAGCGAGCTGGGGTCGTCGGGAACGTCTGCGGCGTAGGCCTGCAGCAGCTGGAGCGGCACCACGTCGAGCGCCCGTTCGTGCGTGGCCGACAGCACTACCGGGGCCGCCATCCCGTCGCGCTGCGCCTGCAACCAGCGCGCGGCGACGACACACCACCGGTCGCCGGGGCGCAGGCCCGGAAAGCGCCATTCGGGCCGGGGAGTGATCAGGTCGTTGCCCACGCCCTGCTGGTGCTCGAGAAACTCCGTCGTCATGACCGCGCAGATCGTGTGGCTGCCGCGGTCCTCGGGGCCGCTCGTGCAGCATCCGTCGCGGTAGAAGCCGGTCATCGGGTCGGTGCCACATTCGTCGAGCTCGCCACCGAGCACATTGCGTTCGCCGTACGCCATGGCTTCGGACCCTAGCGGCAGAAGCGGGGGAGCGTAGGGACGGGTCAGCGACGGGCCAGTGACAGGCACCCAGACTGCTGATGCGCCCGGTCCGCCGCGTAGACGTCGGCCGACGACTCTGCCCTAGGCTGTCGCCATGCTCGAGATCAAGGCCTACGACCCCGACTACGTGGCATCCTGTCGGGCCCGCGACGAGTCTCAGGTGGGAATGTTCCACGAGGTCGTCATGGCAGCTCGCAGCCACGGTGACGACGGATCTGACCTGGAGAGTGCCGTCGACTCCCTGGAGTCCGAGTACTTCAACAACATGCTCATCGTGCTCGAGGGCTACTTCGTGTACCGGACCCGCGAGCTCGAAGGCACAGACGGCAACGCGCTCAACGAGGTTCGCCTGATTGCGGCCTCGCTCGTAAGGAACGGCGGCACCGTGATGGAGGATCCGGAGATCACCCTCGACCCGGCGCGTTCCGTGCTGAGGCTGGAGGTCGGCGACTCCGTGCGGCTCACGGCGCAGCAGTACCGCAGTGTCTCCGACGCCTTCTTCCGCGAGATCGAACGACGGTTCACCGACAACCGGAGCTGACCTGCCCCCTGGCACGGGTGCCCATCTGAGCACGTCGGTGGCAGAGTGAGGCAATGCCCACCCCACCCCTTCCGCCGGAGGCTGTGGCCTTCTCGCCCGGCCCAACATCGCCACGATGAGCACCGTGCGGCGTGACGGTTCACCCGTCTCGGTGCCCACCTGGTACCTCTTCGAGAACGACCACATTGTGGTCAACCTCGACGCCGGCCGCACTCGGCTCGCCCACCTGCGCCATGACGGGCGGATGAGCCTGAGCGCCATGGACCCCGACGACTGGTACACCCACGTCAGTCTTCAGGGCCGGGTGGCCTCGATCACCGACGACGTCGACCTCGCCGACATCGACCGGATCTCGATGCACTATGGCGGCCGGCCCTATCCGGTCCGCGACCGGCCCCGGGTCACGGTCGTCGTCGAGGTCGAGCGCTTCCACGGCTGGGGCAATATGAAAGGGGCCGAGTGACGCCACGCGTCCGGCGTGACGCCCGGGGCATCCCGCACCTCTGGGCCGACGACGTGCTCGCCCTCGCTCGTCTGCAGGGTCACCAGACCGCCCTCGACCGGGCTTGGCCCATGGAGTACCAACGTTGGCGCATGGAAGGCCGCACGGCGCAGTACCAGGGCGCCGCCGGCCTCGACTGGGACCGCTTCGCCCGTCAGGTGCGCCTCGAGCAGACGGCCCACGAGTGCTACCTCGGGCTGGATGCCGCCACCCGGGCGTGGGTCGACGCCTACGTTACTGGCGTCAACGAGGGGATGCCGCTGGGCCTGCCGGGCGCCCAGGAGCTGCACCTGCTGGGGCTGAGCTCGTACGCCGAGAGCCCGCGACCGTGGGAGCCGTGGACTCCCCTCGGCATCTTCTGGGCGATCCATCTGTTGTTCGGGTCGTTCCCGTCGAAGCTGTTCAACGCCAGCGTTGCCGACCGGCTCGGAGAAGACTGGCTACCGTTGTTCGCGGCCGACGGCGAGACCGGCTCGGGTAGCAACGCGTGGGTGGTGGCCGGCCGTCGAACGGCAACCGGTAAGCCGGTGCTGGCCGGCGACCCGCACCGCACCATCGACCTCCCGAGCTGCTACCAGCAGATCGGCCTCGCCTGCCCCGAGTTCGACGTCGTCGGGTTCAGCTTTCCCGGAGTGCCCGGCGTGCAGCACTTCGCCCACGCCGGCTCCGTCGCGTGGGGCATCACCAACGCGTTGGCCGACTACCAGGACCTCACCCTCGAGCAGCTGGAGCGCGCGCCCGAGGGTCGGCTGCGGGCGCGAGGTCTGCGCGGTTGGGAGCCGGTCGAGGAGGCGGTCGAGACGGTGGCGGTGCGAGACGAGCCCGACGTCACCGTGCCGGTGGTGGTGACGGCACGCGGCCCCGTTGTCACGGGGCTCGGGGAGGCCGGTGACCCGAAGACACCGCCCCCCACGTACAGCCTCCGCACGCCTACCCAGGTCGGGCTCGATCTTGGGTTCGCCGCCTTCCTGCCCCTGCTGCGCTCGCGCACCGTCGACGACGTGTCGGCCGCGCTCACGCTCTGGGTGGAGCCGGTCAACAGCGCTCTCGTCGCCGACACCGCGGGCCGGATGAGGCACCTCGTGGTCGGCCGGGTGCCCCTGCGGCATCCGGACAACCAGTGGTTGCCCGTGCCGGCGTGGGACGCGCGCCACGTCTGGGAGCCGGGTTGGGCGACGGGCCCGGTGACGGGGGTCGACGACGTGATGGTCAGCGCGAACGACCGGGCGAGCGGGGGAGGACTCGGGGTCGACTACGCGAGTCCCTTTCGTGCGAGACGGATTCGTGAGCTGATCGAACAGAGCCCGGCGTTGACCGTCGACGACTGCGCCGCGATCTCGGTGGACACCCTCAACGGGCAGGCCCGGCTCATGCGCGAGCTCGTCGAGTCGGCCGAGGTGAGGGGTGCGGCCGCCGTCGTGCGTGAGCGGCTGCTCGCCTGGAACGGCCACAGCGACGCTGCGAGCGAGGGCGCTGCACTGTTCGCCGCGTGGCGCCACCGGCTGGTGCTCTGGTTGGCACGGCATCCGGCCCTGGCTGCGCTGCACGAGCCCTCCGGGCACTCGAGCCTGTTCGACGGTCTGCTCGATGTCACGGTGCAGGTCGGGGTCGGCTGGCAGTCGCTGGCCCTGGGAGCACGCGCCCGGGGGATCGAGGTCGCGGACGGGGTGCGATGGGCTCTGGGGTCGACAGCCGCGAACGCCCTTCGGCAGGGTCGAGCGAACCGTCGCGAGTGGGGAGCGTCGCACACCCTCGAGCCCCTTCACGCGCTCGAACCGTGGCCCGGCCTGCCCGACCTCACGGCGTCACCGAGCGGTGACCGGGGCTGCGTGCTGGCGGCCGGCAGCACCCCGGGCGTCTCTGACGCGTGCACGTTCGGCCCGGTGGCCCGCTACGTGTGGGACCTGTCCGACCGGTCGGCCAGCCGCTGGGTCGTGCCCTTCGGGTCGTCAGCCCGCACGGCGAGCGTGCACTTCGCCGACCAGCTCGACGCGTGGGTGGCGGGCCGGCTCTACCCCGTCACCGACGGCAGTGGGATCGGTGACGTCGGTGGGGTCAGCGACGCCGGTGAGGGTCACTGACCCGGAAGCGCTCCGGCGCCGATAGCCCGGATGCCGCTCACTGACCTCGACCGCCGACGGCCGTGGCGCTACAGCCCCGAACCGAGCCAGAAGCCGACCAGGCCGAGCAGCACGGTCAGGGCGAGCACGACGAACCCGTTGCCCACGGCCAGAGCGTAACGACGCTCCTGGAGCAGGCGCATGGTCTCGATACTGGCGGTGCTGAAGGTGGTGTAGCCACCCATGAGCCCGGTTCCGGCGACCAGCGCCCACGTTGGCGAGACGACCGACGAGAGGGTCAGGCCGGTCAGCAGGCCGAGCACGAGCGAACCGCTGAGGTTGATGACGGCGGTGCCGAACGGGAAGGTGGCGCGAGCTCGCTGCCGCACCAGGCCGTCGACGACGAACCGCAGGGCAGCGCCCAGGCCACCGGCCACACAGACCGCCGCAAACTCCAACGGGCTCATGACCGCCTCCATCGGTCGGTCGCGTGTCGACGGTGCAGCTCGCCCGCCACCGCCACACCGGCGAACGCGGCGGCCGCACCGGCCACGACACTGGCGCCCGCGTAGACGAGCCCCACCAGCGGTTGCCCCGAGATGAGGGACTGTCCCGTCCCCACAGCGAGCGTGCTGTAGGTGGTGTACCCGCCCATGAAGCCGGTGCCGAGCAGCACGCGCAACGAACGGCGGATGCCGTGGTCGGGCCCGTGCCGCAGCAGAACCTCGAGCAGCATCCCGAGGGCAAAGGCGCCGGTCACGTTCACCAGGAAGATCGCGAGGGGGAAGGCACCGGTCGAGGGCAGCACGAGGCTGAGCGCCTCGCGGGCCCCGGTGCCGAACGCACCACCCAGGGCGACGAGCCCGATCAGAGCCCAGCGCAGGTGCACCGGCCGCGGCTGGTGCGCCGGGGTGAGGTCGTCGACCTCGACATCGGGGTCGAGCGGCATCAGGCCGGCCTCGCCAACGCTGTCGTCACCCTCGTCGGCATGGTCGGCATGGTCGGCGCCGCCTTCGTCGTGAGGTTCTCGCACGCGCTGCCCACCTTCGCTCGCTCGGAGTTTCGGTAGGAACCATCAGCCGTCAGGGCGGTTCGGGCGGTGTCGCTCAGGTGGGATCCATCACCTGTCTTCGCAGGCTACACGAGGCCGCGAGGGCGGATCCGTGGGTGCCCGGTCGGCCTCGCCCTACCCTTGGATGTCGGCTTCGTGGTAGCAAGGAACATGACCGGTCAACAGCAGCCCACGGGTGGTGAACGGCCTTCGGTGCTCGTCGTGGGGGTCAAGCGAGGGCAGCCAGACGGCGTGGTGCGCGGTGCGCTGAAGTTCGCGCAGCGACTCGACGCCCAGCTCGTGCTCGCCACGGTCGACAACACGAGGTACACGGTTCGTCACGACCCGGTCGGAATCGTGGCCGCCTTCTCGATCGACTCTGACGATCCCGAGGTCATCGAAGAGATCGTCGACCCGCGGCTGGCCGACCACGTGCGTGAGCTGCTGGAGCCGTCGGGCATCGAGTGGCGCCTGCAGGCACTTGCCGGTGACCCCGCTCATGAGCTGGCCACACTGGCCGACGAGCTCGACGCAGTGGCCATCGTCGTCGGTACCCGAGATCGAGGCCTGCGCAGCGGCGCTCTCGAGTTCTTCAACGGTTCGGTGGCGGTACACCTGGCACATCGACAGCACCATCCCATCATCGTCATCCCCCTCGACCCGGTGGCGCGCGACGTTTCGCTGCCGTGGGAGGCGCAGGCGGAACACGAGGAGCAAGCGGGGCACGAGGGGCGCTGACCTCGGGCGGGCACCGATCTCGCAGCGGGCACCGGGCGAGCACGCCCAGCCCGCCCGAGGTCAGCGGATGCCGCGGGAGGAACGCGCGGCGAGCAGCACGCCCAGGAGGGCGACGACCGGCCCGATGACCGCCCACACGGTGTTGCCCGACATGGCGCTGCCACCGATGACGCCGAGACCCTGCAGGGTCCAGAGGCATCCCGTCAGGAACAGCACGACGCCGATGGCGACGAGGAAGGGTCGGTTCATGGGCTCAGCGTAGGCGCCGGCTCGAAACGGCATCCACCGCGGCCTGGTGGCCGGGGTGACCGGCGAGCGCGACAGGCCAGTCAGACCACGCCACGGCCTCGTGCCTGTGCGAGAGTGACGACGTGGGAACCTCAATGACGCGGGCGACCGTGATCTGGTTCGTGGCGGCCGTGGTCACGGGTGCGGTCGCAGCCGGGCTGCACCTGCTGCGCTCGGAGGTGGGCGGTGCCCACGACGCCCTCGCGCTGGCGGTCGCGGCCTGGCTGGTCACCGGCCTGACAGCGGTTCTGCTCTACCGCGGCATCATGACCGCGGCCACAGAGCAGGACGAAGCAGAGCGACGCCGCTCTGCCGGTCGCACCGGTCTCGACCGGGGCACCGCACCCGCTGCTCCCGCTGCTGCCGGCGCCCGCGGGGTGAAGGGGTCGGAGCCGACCGAGCAGGTCGAGACGCGCGACCGCGGGCGTCGGTGACACGGGCTCATGAGCGAGACCCCGTGGGTGCTGCACGTCGACCTCGACCAGTTCATCGCGGCCGTCGAGGTGCTGCGCCGCCCTGAGCTGGTCGGGCTGCCGGTCATCGTCGGTGGGCGCGGCGACCCCACCGAGCGTGCCGTCGTCTCGACCGCGTCGTACGAGGCTCGCCGCTACGGCGTCGGTTCGGGGATGCCGCTGCGGCTGGCGGCTCGCAAGGTGCCGGATGCCGTCATCCTCCCCGTCGACGCCCCGGCGTACACGGCGGCATCCGAACAGGTGATGGCCGGCCTCCGATCGCTCGGGGTGGTGGTCGAGGTGCTCGGATGGGACGAGGCGTTCCTCGGGATCGAGAGCGATGACCCCGAGGCGTTCGCGCGCCGCGCGCAGGCTGCGGTGCTCGAGGCGACTCGGCTGCACTGCTCGGTCGGCATCGGTGACAACAAGGTGCGGGCGAAGATTGCCACCGACTTCGGCAAGCCGCGAGGGGTGTTCCGGCTGACCGTCGACAACTGGTTCGAGGTGATGGGCGAGCTGCCTACGGTCGAGCTCTGGGGTGTGGGGTCGAAGGTCTCGAAGCGGCTGGCCCAGCACGGGATCGACACGGTTCGGCAGCTCGCCGACGCCGACGAGTCAGTGTTGGTGGGCGAGTTCGGACCACGCATGGGGCTCTGGTACGGGCAGCTCGGCCGAGGGCTCGGCTCGGCCGTCGTTGACGACAGCCCCTGGATCGCCCGGGGCCACAGCCGCGAGACGACCTACCAGCGCAACCTCACGACCCCCGATGAGGTGGCTGCCGCCGTGCGGGAGCTGGCGTCGCAAGCCTTCGACGACACGGTGGCGGATGGCCGTCCCGTCTTCAGGGTGACGCTCAAGGTTCGCTACGCGCCCTTCTACACCTCGACCAAGGCCAAGAAGCTCGCTGCGCCCACGACCGACCGGGAGGTCGTCGTGGCCGCAGCCCTGGCTCTGGTCGCCCGCCTCGACCCAGAGCGCGAGGTACGGCTGCTCGGAGTGCGCGCCGAGATGGTGATGCCCGACGAGGGCGACGGCGCGGCCGAACGCACCCCGATCCGTGGGCGCCTCTGAGTGAGACCGGCTCACGAGCCGTGTGGCTTCGACCGCGCCCAGGGCGAGCGCGAAGACGGTGGAGGCCGCGACGTACTCGACCCCGTCGTAGGAGTACGCGTGTCGTCCGGTGTGGCAGGGGTCGCCGAGCTGGGCAACGGTCACGCGGATGCCAGTCTCCTCGTACGGCTCGCGAACCGCAGTCTCGGCCGGTGTCCCACCCGGCTCCGTACCACCACCGATGCTGAACCAGCAGGGCTCGTCGGGGCGAGCGGGGTCGTGCCCGAGCAGCAGGGGTGGGTCCTGGGTCAGGCGCGACCGTGCGCAGCGCGGCTACGACGACTGAGAGCGTCGACGGTGACCGCGAGCAGCAGCACGGCGCCGGTGATCATGTAGAGCTCGGGCGACTGGAGGTTGATCAGGTTGAGCCCGTTGCTGATCGACTGGAGCACGATGATGCCGAGCAGGGCCGAGTAGGCCGAGCCCCGGCCGCCGAACAGGCTGGTGCCGCCGATGACCGCAGCGGCGATCGCGTTGAGGTTGGTGTCGGCGCCGCCGCTGCTCTGCCCGACCGAAGAGAGCCGAGCCATCGCGAAGATGCCACCCAGGGCCGCGAAGGTCGTGCACAGTGCGAAGACCGAGAGGTAGATCCGCCTGACGTTGATACCGGCTCGCCGAGCGGCTTCGACGTTGCCGCCGACGGCCATGACCGAACGGCCCCAGCCGGTGCGACGGATCGCGAAGTCCATGATGACCACGAGAGCGAGGAAGACGAGGAACATCACCGACACACCGCGGTCCTGGTTCAGCACGACGGCCGGGACGATGAGCACGACTGCGAGGAGTGCAGCTCGCAGGGCGACCATCCCGACAGGCGTCGTCGACAGCCCCGCGGTGTTGCGTCGGGCGTTCGCCTGCAGTCGCGTCGCCACGTAGACGGCCACGACCGCGAGGGCGAGCACGTAGGCGACCACGTCGGGCAGGAAGGCCTGCTGGGCAAACTTGGCCAGGGCTGAGTCGAACGGGATGTTGATGGCGCCGGTGTCACCGAGCACCTTCAGCTGTAACCCGAGGAAGCCGAGCAGACCGGCCAGGGTGATCACGAAGCTGGGTACCCCGAACCTGGTGTAGATGGCGCCGTAGGCGAGGCCGACGATGGCGCCGGCGAGCAGCCCCAGCAGAACGGCGACGATGAGCGGCCAGCCGTTCTTGACGAAGCCGACCCCGACGATCGAGGCGGCCAGACCGCTGATCGAGCCGACCGACAGGTCGATCTCACCCAGCAGCAGCACCAGCACGATACCGATCGCGATGGTGCCGATGGCGGCGCTCTGCAGGGTGAGGTTGACCAGGTTCCGGCTCGACAGGAAGGCCGGGTTGAGGGCCTGGAACACACCCCAGATGACGACGAGCCCGACGACGACCGGTAGGGAGCCGAGGTCGCCGCTGCGTAGGCGGGAGAAGAAGGCCCGGACCATTCCGCCGATGCCGGCTCCGTCGGCGATGAGACGTTCGTCCTGGAGGTCGGCGGGCAGGGTCGACACGGGTTCGAAGCCGTCTGAGCTGTCGTGGGTGGGGTCGGGGGTGCTGGGGCTCACTGCTGCTCCTCGATCGGGGTGCGCCGTGACGCGCGGTCGGAGACGGCGTTCGTCGTCGCACCGGTGATGGCCGCGATGATCTGCTGACTGCTGGTCTGGCTGACGTCGAAGGTGCCGTTGTTGCGTCCGAGGCGCATCACCACGACGCGGTCGGCCACCGCCATCACGTCGCTCATGTTGTGGCTGATCAGGATGACGCCATGGCCGTTCTCTCGCAGTCGCTCGACGAGGTTGAGCACCTCGGCGGTCTGGGCGACACCGAGGGCTGCCGTCGGCTCGTCGAGCATGACGACCTTCGGTGCGCCGAGCAGCGAACGGGCGATGGCCACGGTCTGTCGCTGGCCACCGGAGAGGCTGGCCACCGGGATGCGGACCGACGGCAGGCGGGCGCTGAGCTGCCGCAACAGCTTCCACGACTCCCGTTCCATCGAGACCTCGTCGAGCACGCGACCCTGGTAGAGCTCGCGTCCGAGAAAGAGGTTCGCGACGACATCGAGGTTGTCGCACAGCGCGAGATCCTGGAACACGGTCGCGATCCCGAGGCGCTGGGCCTCAGCGGGGCTGGCGACGGTCGCGGGTGACCCGTCGAACTCCATCGTGCCCGCGTCGGGCGTGTACACCCCGGCGATGGTCTTCACGAGGGTCGACTTGCCGGCGCCGTTGTCGCCGACCAGGGCGACGACCTCACCAGGGCTGACGTCGAAGTCGATGTTCGTCAGCGCCTGAACGGCGCCGAACCGTTTGGAGATACCGCGGAGCGACAGCACCGCGGTCTGGGCCGGAGCCGGTGGGGAGGTGGTAGCAGTCATCTCGGTCCTTTGCGCGACGTCGAGCATGCGAGTGGGTGGTCGTTCGCCTGGCGGTGGCGATGTTCCTTCAGCGGCGGGGCCGGTTTCGTGGTGACCCGCCGGAGGGCGACCCCGGGCCGGACGTGGTGTCCGGTCGGCCGGGGCCGCCCTTTCTGTCAGCCGGTGGGCCGGTTGCGAGTGTCGACCGGGGCTCAGCTGATCCCGGCGGCGGTGCAGGCCTTGGCGAAGGCCGAGGTGCAGATGTCGGACGTCTTGTAGATGCCGTCCTTGACGATCGTGTCCTTGATCTTGTCCTTGGTGACGGCGATCGGGTCGAGGATGGTGGCCGGCACCCCCTTGAAGTCGGTGGTCTTCTCGGGCGTCTTCTTCTGCGCCAGGGCGACTGCAGCCTTGGCCGCTGCCTCGGCCTCAGGCTTGATCGGCTTGTAGATCGTCATGGACTGGTCGCCCGAGAGGATCCGCTGGATGGCCGCCAGCTCGGAGTCCTGCCCCGTGACCGGCGGCAGCGGGTTGACGCCGCCACCCTTGAGGGCGGCGATGGCCCCGCCGGCGGTGCCGTCGTTGGCGGCGTAGACGCCGACGAGCTTGCCCTTGACGGCCGAGATCTGGCCTTCCATCCACTGCTGGGCCTTGTCGGGGCTCCAGTCGGGAGTGTCGTACTCGGCCGCGATCTTGAACCCGCTGCTGTCGAGAACGCTGTGCGCGCCGGACTTGAAGTCGGCGGCGTTCGGGTCGGTCGGTGAGCCGTTGATCATGACAAGGTCGCCCGAGGTCTTGCCCTCGGCCTTGAGGATGTCGACCAGGGTGGTGGCCTGCAGCTTGCCGACGGATGCGTTGTCGAACGAGACGTAGTAGTCGGCGCCTTCGATGAAGCGGTCGTAGGCCACGACGGGGACGCCGCTGCTCTTGGCGCTCGCGACGACGCCGGCGGCCGCCTTGCCGTCGACCGGGTCGAGCACGAGCACAGTGGCGCCCTGGGTGAGCGCCGCCTCGGCCTGCTGTTGCTGCGTGGCGGCGTTCTGGTCGGCGTTGCTGTAGATCATGGTGCAGTCGGAGCATGAGGCCTTGAGGGCGGCCTCGAACAGCGGCTTGTCGAAGGTCTCGTACCGGGTGGTCTTCGACTCGGGCAGCAGCAACGCGATCTTCTGGCCCCCTGCCGCTGCGCCGCCTCCGCCGGATGCGCCACTGGGTGCTGGGGTGGTGGTGCTGCCGCAGGCGGCGAGCGAGGCGATGCCGAGGCCCGCCACCAGGGCGGCGCCGGCAAGTCGGGTGGTGCGAACACGCATGGTGGGAACTCCCTTGTCCTGAAGCTGGCACCGCCGATGGTGCAGCCGTCTGGAGCAGTCAATGCCCTGCACCCCGTTGACGTCAAGAGTTGAATTCAAGAAGTGGACGCAATCGTTACCATCGAGGACTCGTTCGACGCGTGCAGAGCCTCGGCCGCCACGATCGCGCCGACCACGTCGGCGTCGGCCTCGAGCTCGGCCCGGCGCACGACGAGCGAGGCCGAGGCGCTCGGAATGGCACTGCGTTCGATCGCCACCCGCATCGGGGTCGAGAGGATCTCGCCGACCTCGGCAAGGCGGCCCCCGAGCACGATCACCTCGGGGTTGAGCAGGTTGACGAGGCCGGCTACGGCGACGCCCAGGTGCCGACCGGCGTCATCGATCACCCGGCGGCATCCGGCATCGCCGTCGATGGCCTTGGTGATGACGTCGCCCAGGGTGAGGTGCCCGTGCGAGTGGCTGAGCGCCTCGACGAGCGCCTGACCGCCGATGAACGTCTCGAGACACCCACGGTTGCCACAGCGGCAGATGGGACCGTGCTCGTCGATGGTGAGGTGTCCGATCTCGCCGGCCGTGCCGGCGCTGCCCCGGAACACCTCGCCCGCGAGGATCAGGCCCGCTCCCACCCCGTGCGAGAGCTTGATGTACACACCGTCCTGAACTCCCTGCAGCGCACCGCATCTCAGCTCTCCAAGGGCGCCGAGGTTGGCCGTGTTGTCGACTGCGACCGGTGCCCCGATTCGACCCTGCATCTCGTCGGCCACGTCGACGCCACCCCACCCCGGCAGAAGGCTCTGCGACCCGACCTGACCGGTCACGCTGTCGACCGGCGCGGGCACCCCCACCCCGACCGCCCTGACGTCGGGCATCGTCTTGCCCGCCTTCTCGACGAGGTCGTAGAGCAGTCTTGAGGCTCGCTCCATCCCCTCGTCGGCGTTGTGGTTCGCCGGCAGCGGCATCCGCTGCCGCCCGACGACGTCGCGGGGCCCGGTGGCGATCGCCACCCGCACGTCACGGTCGCCGAAGGCGATGCCGGCCAGCAGCGTGTTGCCCGTGGCCAACGTCACGAGCACCGCACGCCGGCCGTTGCGGATACTGGGCGAGAGCTCGACGGCGTCGGCAGCATCGAGGTCCTTGACCAGGTTCGAGACCGTGGCGGCGCTGAGGCCGGTCGACCCCGCCAGCTCGATCTGGGTCATGGCGCCCTGCTCACGCAGCGCGTCCAGCACCCGCAGACGGTTGGCTTCACGCAGGGAGGCCTGCGAGCCGGGCGCCGCCTGCATTGGATTCACGGGCTAAAGATAAGGGTTGCGGTGCTCGATGGGTAGCCTCGTCCACCGGCGGTCCGTCTGACCAGCCGTCTGACCAGCCCTCCGACCAGCCCTCCGACCAGCCCTGCGACCATGCGTGCCAGGAGCGGTCACACGGCGGCAGCGGCCGCCCGCCCGGCCACCCGGCCGCTGAAGATGCAGCCTCCGAGGAAGGTGCCCTCCAGGGAGTTGTAGCCGTGCATGCCGCCGCCTCCGAAGCCGCTGACCTCACCGGCCGCATACACGCCGGCGAGCGGCTCGCCCCCTGGCCGCAGCACGCGGCCGGAGAGGTCGGTCTCGAGACCGCCGAGGGTCTTGCGCGTGAGGATGTTGAGTCGCACGGCGATGAGGGGCCCGGCCTTCGGGTCGAGCAGGCGGTGCGGCGAAGCGACCCGGATGAGCTTGTCGCCACGGTAGTTTCGTGCGCCACGGATCGCCGTGATCTGCGCGTCCTTGGTGAACTCGTTCGCGATCTCGTTGTCGCGAGCCACGATGGTGCGGCGCAGGGCGTCCTCGTCGATGAGGTCGTCACCGGTGAGGGCGTTCATCTTGCGCACCAGCTCGCTCACGCCGGTGGCCACGACGAAGTCGGCGCCGTGCTGCTTGAACGCCTCGACGGGGCCCGGTGCTCCCGGTTTGAGTCGCCCGAGCACCTGGCTCACGTTCTTGCCGGTGAGGTCGGGGTTCTGCTCCGACCCCGACAGGGCGAACTCCTTCTCGATGATGCGCTGGGTCAGCACGAACCACGAGTAGTCGTGCCCGGAGCGCATGATGTGCCCGAGGGTGCCGAGGGTGTCGAACCCCGGGAAGAACGGCGCCGGGAACCGGCGCCCGGTCGCATCGACCCAGAGCGACGACGGCCCGGGCAGGATGCGGATGCCGTGGTTGTCCCACACCGGGTCCCAGTGGCGCAGGCCCTCCGTGTAGTGCCACATCCGGTCGGCGTTGATGACGTTGCCGCCCGCCGTGCGGGTGATACCCAGCATGCGGCCGTCGACGTGGGCGGGCACGCCGGCCACCAGCTTCGACGGCGGCCGGCCGAGCCGTGCGGGCCAGGCGCGCCGCACGAGGTCGAGGTTGCCGCCGATGCCCCCGCTCGTGACGATGACGGCCTGGGCGGAGATCTCGAAGTCACCGACCTCCTTGCGGCTGCTGGCCTTTCCGCGGGCAGCGTCGTCGTCTTCGAGTAGGGCGCCGCGCACACCGGTGACCTGGCCGCCGCTCAGCACGAGGTCGTCGACGCGGTGGCGAAAGGCCAGGGTCACCAGGCCGCGGGTCATCGCCTCGCGCACCCGCCGCTCGAACGGCTCGACCACTCCGGGCCCGGTTCCCCAGGTCACGTGGAAACGTGGCACCGAGTTTCCGTGGCCGTCGGCGCGTCCGTCGCCCCGTTCGGCCCAGCCGACGACGGGAAAGAGGCGAAGGCCCTGCTGGTGCAGCCAGGCCCGCTTCTCACCCGCGACGAAGCTCAGGTACGCCTCGGCCCACTGCTTGGGCCAGTAGTCCTCGACCCGGTCGAACTGCGCGGAGCCGAACCAGTCTTGAGTGGCCAGCTCGAGGCTGTCCTTGACAGCCAGGCGTCGTTGCTCGGGCGAGTCGACCAGAAACAGACCGCCGAAGCTCCAGAAGGCCTGTCCCCCGAGGTTGGCCGCGCTCTCCTGGTCGAGCAGCACCACGCGCTTGCCCGCATCGGCCAGCTCTGCGGTCGCCACCAGGCCCGCCAGCCCCGCGCCCACGACGACGACGTCGGCTTCCATCCTGCTCCCCCTGCTCTCGAGCCCGACCGCCCACGGCGACTCAGGTGTGGGCGTTGCCACGAAACCTACCCGGTCTTCCTTAGGGTGGGCCCATGACGGACCTTCGTGACCAGGCCGGCCAGATCACCCCAGAGCTGGTCGTGCTGCTCGCCGACGAGGGTTCGGCGATCGGCACCGCGGCCAAGAGCGGGGTGCACCACGGCACGACCCCGCTGCACCTGGGCTTCTCGTGCTACCTCTTCGACCACGACGGCGACCTGGTGGTCACTCGTCGCGCGAGCGACAAGGCGACCTTCCCCGGGGTGCTCACCAACTCCGTGTGCGGTCATCCTGCCCCGGGTGAGTCTCTCGTGGATGCCGTGCGGCGGCGGGCAAACCGTGAGCTCGGCATCGACGTGAGCGACGTCGTCGACGTGCGTCTCGTGCTGGCCGACTTCGCCTACCGGGCCGAGATGAACGAGGTGGTTGAGAACGAGCTGTGCCCGGTGCTCGTGGCCCGCCTGCGCGAGGGTGCTGTCGTGCGGCCCGACGCCGCCGAGGTGGGTTGGCACGGGCAGGTCGACTGGGCCGGCTTCGCGGGCGACGTCATCGCCGGCCGCGCCACGGTGTCGCCCTGGTGCGCGGAGCAGGTGGCCGCCCTGAACGCGCTGGGTCCCGAGCCGGCGCAGTGGCGAGACGCGGAGGCCGACGACCTCCCGGCCGCGGCAGTGCTCGGCCGAACGACGGCCTGAAGAGCGGTCCTTCGCTGTTGGCGAATTCGCCTGCGGCAGATAGGGCCCGCGGATGCCGCAGGGCTCGCGCACGCTGGAGGCATGACCACCCAGCCACTCAGTCCCGCCCTGCTCGACGACCAGCTGGCGATGCAGCTGCTCTACCAGCGGATCATCGTTCTCGGCGCTGAGGTCGATGACCCGATCGCCAACCGCATCACCGCTCAGCTGCTGCTCCTCTCCGCCCGCGACCCACGCGCTGACATCAGCCTGTACATCAACTCACCCGGGGGGTCTGTGACCGCCGGCCTGGCGATCTACGACACGATGCGGGTCATC
>JBBSTU010000036.1:0-24499 GCA_038235595.1 Actinomycetales bacterium
GCTGGGTGGGGTCGACGTAGGGGTCGGCGTGCTGATCTACCTGGTGGTGGAGGCGAAGACCGGCAACCCCTTGCTGGCCTCGATGGCGTTCTCGATCGGTTTCGTGGCCCTGCTGCTGGCCAACAGCGAGCTGTTCACCGACAACTTCCTGGTGCCGGTGATCTCCGTGATGGCCAAGGTGGGGACGTTCCAGCAGCTGATCTGTTCGCCGGGCTGTTGACCGGCAAGGCCGACTACGGCTACCTCGACTGGCTCGGGGCCCTCGCGTGGTCGGCGTCCGGCAACCTGGTGGGCGGGCTCGTGCTCGTGATCGGCATTCGCCTGCTGCGGATCCCCCACCGCACCGCCGAGAGCCGCGAGCAGGGACAGGACGGCTGAGCCCAACGGCCGTTGTCCTCTTCACAGGAAACGGGCCCAAGGTCATGCCACGCCGAGGACGACGGGATCAGCGGCCGTCAGGACTGACTCGGCGAACGTGATGGTGCTTGGTACCCCACGCAGAGGACGTGGCGGCGCTGCACCAGGCCTGCCTCCGATCAGCCCGACGCGGCGACCGCGAGAGCGCCAACAACGTGCACGGAGGCTTTGACGCTGCCCGGCTACGCCGAGGTAGTGACTCGCCACTTCGGCCACGTACCGAAGCTGGAGTTCGTGGCATGGGTCGAGTTCGCAGCGCGGGCCGGTGCCGAGCACGCCGATCTGACCCTGGATCACATCGGGCGGTGGCCGGTGGCCTCGATGGACAAGGCCCGGCCGTGCTGGGATTCAGCCCGAAGCACGGCGTGGCCGAGAACGGGCCTCGTGCGATCGACGCCTGGGTCGGCGGCAACCGGATCGGAAGCCTGCGCCCGTGGGATCCTGCTGTTCTCAGTGGGTGGAGCACGCGAACGGCCACCTGACCGTCCGAGGTCAGGTGGCCGATCGTTGTCGTGGCGGCGTCAGCTCACGGCTGGGTAGAGGGCCCGCCCGGTCCGTATGAGCGCACGTAGATTTGGTTGTTGGCTCCGTCGGTTACGGGGTTGACCAGGTCGCACATACCCGAGACGAAAACGATGCGGCTGGCGTCTCCGCTCAGGTAGGGACGGGTGGAGATGTTGCTGTTGCCCGGTCGGGCGAACAGTGTGATGCCCCCGCCAGCCTGCTGGGCCTTGGCAGCCGCTCCGCCACTGTCGGCGCAGTTGTCCAGCTGACCGGCAGGGTCACCGTTCGGTCGCTGGCTGATCACGTAGTTGGTGCCGTTGGCCGGGCTCGCCGGGTTGAGCTTTCGCACGAACGCATCGGGGCGGCCATTCGTGTCACCCTTGACGAGGCTGACGCCCGTCGAGGTGAAGGCAGCTACGTAGCCGGAGTCGTCGAGCTGCGGTCGGCTGCTCTGGCCTTTGGCCACGGTTCCGTCCCAGCCACGCGATAGCAGCACAGTCTCCCCGGTCGACATGTTGCGCCAGTAGGCGTCGAGCACGCCGTTCTTGTCGTCAGCGACCAGCGGGGTGCTCGACTGGAACGAGATGATCATGCCGTCACCGTTGATGCCCGGGCGCGACGAGGGCCGCGGGGCGGCATCGCCCGACGACGTGACGTCGACCAGCACCGGAGTGAACGTGGAGACGTTCTTGTTCGCCTGCCACGCGCGCAGGTCGACGGTGTAGATGTTGCGCGAGGCGTTGGTGTCGCGAGGGGCGAGCTGCGCGTCGCTGGCGAACACGATGTGCGAACCGTCACTGCTGATCTCGGGGCGCAGTGACTCGTCGTTGTTCGAGACGCTCGCGGCGACCCGTACGGAGCGCTTGTTCGAGGTGTCGAGCATGTCGCGGACATAGATGTCGCCGCTCGTGTTGTTCCACGAGACGTACCGCCCGTCGTCGCTGATCACCGGGCGCGTGCTGACGCCGTCGATGGTGGCGCCGTCGTTGCCGTTGGCGCGGCTCACGACGTCCATCTCTCGGGTCTTGACGTTGTAGAGGTACACGTCTCCGGTGTGCGTCCAGCCGGGCACGAGGTTGGCACAGTTCGAGGCGAAGACGACCCACGGCCCGTCGCCGCCGCGTTGGTTGCTCACCTCGTTGAATGTGCTCTGGCCGTTCGTACCGGCCTTCGTCTTGCAGCGGGCTCCGGTCGTGGCGTCGGCGTCGACCAACCGCGTGTTGTTGCCCCCGGTGACGATGCGGCCAGCAACGTCGGTGACGTAGACGTGCGGGCCGCCACCACGGTCGCTCGTGAGGTTGCGCGCGGCAGACTGGTAGACGACGAAGTTGCCGTCACCGCTGATCCGCGCTCGGGTGCTGGTCTTGTCGCCCCAACCGGTGCCGTTCACCGATTTGGTGATCAACGTCGTAACGCCGTCGTCGCCGGGCGAGATCGCCGCGAACGCGGTGGGCGCGAGGGTGCACAGCACCGCGAAACCAGCGACCACACCGACCTTCCGCCGACCTGATACTCCCCCGAACCTGCCCAACATTCTGCTCTGAGTCACAAGTTGCCTCTCTTGACCTGTCGACGGATCCGTCTCCGCCAAGCATTTCGGCTGAGCGTATCCGGCCCTGAACCGCTGCATGGAGAAACGGGGAAAGAGCCCGACGAGGTCTGCGCGACGATCTCCTCGACAGCTCAGGACCGTCGGGCCGGCCGGCCGTCGCGGTCGGTCTCGAGGGAGAGCTCGGGCTCGTGGTCGGCTCCGGCACCGTCTGGCCCACCGAGGGCGACGCCTTCGTCGACCTCGGTGCGTCCTTCGTCGTCGGTGCCGTCGGCAGGGTCATCGCTGCCACCCCGGCTACCGCGTCCACGCCGGCCCAGCACGCTGCGCATCATGACGCGATCGGTCTCCTCGAGCCCGAGCGCCAGCACGACAGCGGCGAACACGCCGACGACGGCGAGGCCGCCGACCAGGATCTGGAGCAGCTCGTTCGCCACCAGCAGCCGCACCAGCAGGCCCGCCGCCGCAGCCGCGATCGCGGCAGCCGCCTCCTTGACCGTGGCGATACCGAACGGGGTGTGGCCGAGCACCAACCGCACCTGGATCACTCGCACGATGTTGACGAGACCGAGCGAGACGCTCCAGGCCACCGCCGAGCCGAGGATGCCCAGCCTGGGGATCAGCACGATGTTGAGCACGATGTTGAGGGCGAGGATGACGAGGTTGTTGGCCATGTTGAGCGCGACCCGGCCCGACATGTTGAGCACGGTAGCGCACGGCCCGGTCGCAGCGTTGATGAGCTGTCCGACCGCGAGGGTCACGGTCACGCTGGCGCCTACCGCGTAGTCGGCGCCGAAGAGGTGGAGCAGCGGCACCGGAAAGATCAGCAGCACCACGAAGGCCGGCAGCGAAAAGCGCATGATCCACGCCGTCGCCGCGGTGTATACCTCACCGAGTCGCGCGAACTCGCCGCGGTGGTGCAGCCGGGCGATCTGCGGCGCGAAGGCCGCGTTGATCGGAGCCATGACGAACACCGAGAGCGTGACCAGACGCGTGGCCACGGTGTACACACCGACGTCGGCCGTGCTGGTCATCTGGCCGAGGATCAGGGTGTCGGCCCAGAGCAGGCCGGCCGTGGCCAGGCTGGAGGCCCAGCTGACCATCGAGAAGCTGAAGATCGGGCGCACCATGTACACCGGCTTGGCCCGCTCGGTGCGCCGAAGGAAGCGCCGCAGCGACAGCAGCGCGAGCACGGTCGCCGACCACGAGCCGATGAACAGGGCCCAGAACGCGCCGGTGAGGCCCCATCCCATCAGCAAGGCGCCGGCCGTGAGCACCAGCCGCAGGCCGGGCTCGAAGATGCGGCCGATCAGGGTGAACGGACGCATCGTGCGCCAGCCCTGGGTCGCCGACAGGGCGGCATCCGTGATCGTCATGGCTGGGAGGCTGAGCCCTGAGAGCCGGATGCCGGTGGCGAGCCCAGGGTCACCGAACGCGTGGGCCACCGGCTCGGCGAGCAGCGCGAGGGTCAGCCCGAACACCATCGAGGAGAAGACGCTGATGCGCATGCCGAGCCGGATGGTGCCCCGGATGCGGGCAGCATCCGAGTCGGCGACGTACATCGCCACGAACCGGGTCAGCGCGGCCCGGAAACCAGCGAGGGACAACAAGCCGAGCAGCGACACCATCGCAAAACAGAGCGCGTAGCGACCGACGTCCTGGGTCGACAGCACGCGGGCGATCAGCACGGTGATGAGCAGCAGCGACGCCTGGCTGCACAGGGCACCAACGATGTTGAGCACGCCACCGCGGGCCAGGCCCGTGAGGTGGTCGCGTGGAGGGCCGAGGGCCGGGCCGCCGACGACGGGCTCGGTCATGACCTCTCGGTGCCCACCAGTGCGCCGTCGACGTCGCGGCTGGGTTCAGACTCGGGCTCGGGGTCGAGCCGCTCGGACTCCCCGTGGTGGCCGTCCGTCGCAGCCCCTGGTGCAGGCGCACCGGTGGAGTTGGTGGCGACGCTGACCTCGGGGTCGTCGTGCGCAGGCTTCTCGGCGGGCTGCGGGCTCTGGGCGGCCTCCTCGTCCTCGGTGCGGCGGCGTGCCTCTCGGTTGCCCTTCAGCAGCTCGAGGACCGCGATCAGGGCGAGGGCGAGGAAGATGCCGGCACCCACGACCGGCAGACCCACCGACACCAGCTCGTCGGTGGGGTCGAGCTTGCGCTGGCCACTGACCCATACCACCTGGCTCGGGTCGGCGGCGGTCTGCTGAGTCTTGGCCTGTGCCAGCGACTGGCGGGCCGTCGTCAGGTCGGAGGCCGCGGAGTCGCGCGTCGCCACCAGGTCGCTGTAGGCGGCGATCTTCGGACCGAAGGTCTTGAGCGAGTTGCTCACCTCGGTGATCGTGCCGCTCAGGGCAGAGGCCGCCGCGGCGTTGCCCTGGGCCTTCAGCGAGGCCTGGCTCTGCTGCAGGGAGCTGAGGCGCTCGAGCTGGGACTGGTAGACCCGGGTGGGGTCGACCATGGCGTTCTTGACACCCCACTCGTTGATGGCGGTGTTGGCGGCGGTGACCGCCTTGGCGGCCTCGGTGGCGCGGGTCTGCGCGAGCGTCACCTGGCTGTCGAACATCTGCGCCAACGTGGCACTGGCCACGGTGCTGACGACAGTGGTCGCCTGCCCGCTCGTCGTGCTCTCGAAGGTGATCATGACCGCGCTCGAACCGCCCACCTGGGTGACGGTGAGGCCGTCCTCGATCTGGCCCGGCTGCAGGTTCGTCTTGGCCAGCACCGCGCTGTCGACCGGGGCACTCGCGGCCGTCGACTGGAAGGCCGACACGAACTGGGTCACGGCCTGCGACCCGGTGTACTGTCCCGACGAGCCGCCGACGAGGGCCGGGGCGTTGACGGTGGCCGTCGCGGTGAACTTCGCCGGCGCGGTGAACAGCACTGCCGCAACGATCGCGGCGGCGAGCAGTGGCACGCCGAGCAGCAGGATCCAGCGTCGCTTGGCGATCGCGAAGTAGTCGGTGATTTCCATGGTTATGACGTCTCCAGTTGGCGAAGTACGGGCGGGTCTAGGGTCGGGCTCAGTTCCCCACGAGGCCGCGGTGCAGACCCTGGGGACGGCGGTGTGAGGAGCTTCTCGGGGTGTGACGGGCTACGTTCAGCCATTCGGGTGACTGCGAGCGCAGCACCGGCGAAGACGGCCAGGTACCAGAGGACGACGACGCTGGAGATGACGTTCGCTGCCAGGCTCTGCAGCACGAACATGCAGGCGCAGGCCAGGTATCCGACCGCCACCGCATGTTCAAAGGTGTGTCTGATCGTCGCCTGAACGGCTCTGATGCCGATCGCGACGAGCTCCCAGCAGAGGAAGCTGTAGGCAGCGAGGCCGAGCAGGCCGGTCTCGACGTACGCCTTGATGAAGTCGTTGTGTGGCTGCTTGGCGACATCGGTCTTGTACTGCGTCATGTCGACACCGATGCCGTTGACCGGGTTGCGGTTGGCCAGCGGCAACGTCTCCGACCAGTAGGAGAAGCGCCACTCGAGCGAGTTGGAGTTCGGGTCTTGGCCGACAGCGCGGTCCTGGGTGACGGCATCGAGCCTGGAGCCCAGCCCCGGCACCAGGGTGAGGGCGAGCAGGGCAGCGGCGCCCAGGGCGATGAGCAGCTTCCAGCGGCGCTGAACAATCGCCAGCCCGATGAGACCAAGCACGGTTGCCAGCAGGGCTCCGCGGGTGAGGGTGAGCAGCAAGAAGACGCCCGACAGGCCGACCCCGCTCAGTAGGGCCACCCGCGCTTTGCCCTTGACGTAGGGCAGCAGGGCGATGCCGAACACGACGATGAAGGCCAGGTAGCGCGCGAAGGTGGTCGACTGCGTGAACGGGCCGGTGATGCGCACGAACGAGCTCTTGACGTCGGCGGCCGGGTGACCGAGGACGAAACCGAAGGCGGTGTAGGCCAGCGGGATGATCATCGAGGCGAGCCCGACGGTCACGGCGCGACGCAGCGACGCGGCGTCGTGGATGAGCTGCTCCATGACCAGAAACATCACAGCTACGGCGACGACGCGGGTGAGGCCGATGAGGCTGACGAGAGGAGCCTGTGAACCGAAGAGACTGAGCACGCCGGCACCGACGAGCGCGCTCCACGCCACGAGCAGACGGGAGCGCGGTGCCCGGTCTCGGGTGGAGTACTGCGCGAGCAGCCACAGCACGCCGGCGACGACGAACAGCACGCCGACGAGCGTGGACGGGTCGAGCCCGCGGGCCGCTGCTGAGTTGTTCGAGGTGTTTCCGGCCGCCGGGCCGCTCAGTTTGAGCAGGTCAAGACCGGTGCGGGTGAGCAGCAGCAGGTAGACGAAACCGGCGAAGCGCGTGATGGCCAGCACCCCGAGGGCCACGCCGATGCCAGCGAGTAGGGGTAGGTAGACCCAGGTCTTCGTGTCGTCGAGGGTGGCGAGGCCACTGATCGCCGCGGCCGTAGCGGCCAGCACCGCCCCGGCCACTGCGAGCCACTCGATCCGGCGACCGCGTTCTGCCCGGTGGGCACCCTTGACCGGCTTGCGCGCATCGATCTGTGCGGTCACCGAGCTCGTCATGAGGTCACCGACGCAGGCCAGCGGAAGTCGACGCCCGGTAGGGCGTAGAGCTCGGCGTTGAGCGGGGCATAGTAGCTACTCAGCTCGTCGACCTCGCTCGCATCGGGTGAACCCTCGTACGCGCTCGGCTTGACCCGGTCAAGGCCGTCCAGCTGCAGGGGGTCGACCCCGATGAACGACCACACTCTGGCGAGCTCGCGGTTCGGGTCGGAAAACATCGCCTCACTCTGCACCACGAGCACCTGCCTCGGGCCGAACAACGCGTGCAACCCGCCCAGCTGCTCCGCGTAGTGCCCACGGGCGCGGTAGCTGTGGTGCCGGTGCGCGAAACTCTCGTAGCCCGGCTGTGAGAGCAGCCGCTCGTGCTCTCCCGCCAGGCGGGTCGACTCGGCGGCAAGAGCCTCGCCGAAGGAGAGGTGCTCGTGGCCCGTGTCGGTCTCGCGACGAAACTGCGACCAGGCGCGGGCCACCGGTTCTCGCAGCACGACCACCAGGCGCGCATCGGGCAGGCTCTGCTTGATCCGGGCCGGAGCCAACGGGTGGAACATGTAGTAGGGGCTCGCCTCACCGGTGACCCGCCACGGCGCACGTGGCTTCTCGAACCGCGAACGGAACCAGGCCTGACCACGGCCGTGGTTGACGTCGAAGTAGTGCGTTCCCTTGCCGGCCCGACACGGGGCCACCTGCGGGTGGCGCGCGATCCACGAGGCGAGAGCGGTGGAACCGCCCCGCTTGGTGCCGACCACGAGGTACGACGGCTTCATTCCGCCTCGCGCCTGAAGGGCGTGGACGGGTGCCATCACCGCGTGACCGAGCTGACTCAGATCCACCCTCTGCCTCCCCTGGTTGCTACGAACGTCCGAGCATGGACAAGCGGACGTTTCCCCCACGCCGCTGTCGCCCATGACAACACACCGTCGAGCGCCCCGTGACCGTTTCGACGGATTTACCAGGTGATCTTCAGCCAGCGCCCACCCGTCGGCCGGTTCGGTCGAAAGCCCTCAGGACAGTGAAGGCACATGTCATACTTTCGTTGCTCCGGGAGATGGGAGCCAAGGCGCACTTCGCGTCGACTGGGGTCGACCGTGCTGGGGGATCACGACACGACAACGTACCGTCGCGTCGACTATTGAGGGGGACGCGGTGACCGCAGAATCTGAACATCCGGCTGCCCTGGATGTCGCATGGCGACCGCTGCGTATCGCCATGATCGGCCAGAAGGGGCTACCGGCGACGTACGGCGGCATCGAGCACGTGGTCTCGGAGACGGGACGGCGCCTCGTCCAGCGCGGACACCACGTGACCGTCTACACCCGCCGGTCGTACGGCCCGCTGCCTGAGTCGCCCTACCTGGGCATGGAGGTCATCCCCTCCCCGACCGTTGCCTCCAAGCACCTCGACGCCATCGTGCACAGCGCGACCTGCACCGTGAAGGCGCTGGCCTCCGGTCACGACGTCGTGCATTACCACGCCCTCGGCCCGGGTCTGCTCGCGCCGGTTCCCCGCTACCTCTCACGCAGCAAGGTCGTGCTCACCGTGCACGGTCTCGACCACGAGCGCAGCAAGTGGGGCCTGGGGGCCCGTTCGGTGCTGCAGCTCGCCCACTGGGTCAGCGGCCGAGTGCCCGACCGAACGGTGGTGGTCTCAGAGACGCTCCAGGAGCACTACGCGGCCCGGTTCGCCACCCCGGTCGACTACATCCCGAACGGGGTGAGCGCACCCGGCGCCAGCCCCGCCTCTCACGTGGAGGCCCTCGGGTTGACCCCGGGTCGCTACCTACTCTTCGTTGGACGCATCGTGCCCGAGAAGTGGCCCGACCAGCTCATCGAAGCCTTCCGTTCGGTTGAGGGTGACGTGCAGCTGGCCGTGGTGGGTGACTCGTCGTGGACCGACGGCTTCACCAGCCGGGTGCGCGAGCTCGCTGCCGGTGACCCGCGGGTGGTGCTGACCGGCTTCCAGTTCGGCGAGTCGCTGGCCGCGCTGTACGAGCACGCCGGTGTATTCATCCAGCCCTCCTTGGTCGAGGGCCTGCCACTGACCCTGCTCGAGGCGATCAGCCACCGCGTCCCGGTGCTGGTCAGCGACATCGGCCCCCACCTCGAGGTCATCGGCGCCACCCGGGATGCCGCTCGCACCACCTTCCGCGCGGGTGACACCGGTGACCTGACCCGGGCGCTGCGCGAGGTCACTGCCGGGCTGGGTCTGGCCGGCGAGGCCGCGATCGCCCTCCGCGCTCAGGTGATGGGCCGCTACAACTGGGATGCCGCCACCGACCAGCTCGAGGCGCTCTACCTCTCCGTGGCTGCTGCGCAGGGTCGGCGCTCGGCGCCTGTGTCCGTCGGGGTAAGTGCGTGACCCACCTCCCCTACCGATCCGTGTTCCAGCAGCGAGCCGCGCGCGGTGGCATCGGCATTGCCGCGATGGCAGCAGCCGTGTTGTCGCTCACGGCCTGCTCCGGCGGCGCTGCGGATGCCGTTCCGACCCGCTTGGCGGGCGCGACCGCCACCGGCGCGGCCACGGCGACGAGCTCGGCCCCGCCGAGCTCGGCCGTATCCGAAGACCCGCGCCAGGCGAAGGTGCTGGCCGCCAACGCCAAGCTGACGGCATCCCTCTTCTCGGTCGTGGAGAACCTGAAGAAGATGCAGAGCGACAACACCCTCTCCGACCTGCGCCAGAAACTGGTAACGGCGAACACCGCGGCCCGGGACGCCCTGAAGCGGCAACGCGCAGCGGCCTACCCTTCCGCGACACGCAGCTGCACGACGGTGCGCTCGAACGCCGCCCAGGTGACTGCTCACGCCGACGAGGGCTACGCGGTACTCAAGCTGATCTCGGGCCGGATCACGCTGCTGGGCACCGACATCGCGGCCCTGCGCACGTCCACGACCACGGCAGCTGCCTACCGCGACGCCCTGGCGGCTGCCCTCAAGGGCGTCACCAACCCGCCGGCCACGGTGGCACTCGCCGACGTGTCGTCAGCGCTCACCGATGCGCTCGACCGACGGTTCGAGACCTTCGATGCCATCGGGACGGTCACAAAAGCCAGCACCGAGGCCAGGGCCACGTTCGACAAGTTCGTCGCCCAGAGTCGCCAGATTCGGGTAGACGCCTGCAGCTGATTCACCAGCACGACCACGACCGGGGCGGGGGCTCCGGGCGGGTGCGACCCGGGGGGCCGTACCGGTACATCACCAGCACCATCCTGGAGGGGAACAAAAGCATGAATACACGTCTTAGCACCGGCGTCGTCGCCGCCTGTTCGGTACTGCTGGCGGGGGCCGTGCAGATCGGCACAGCAGGCCCGCTGCAGGCAGCGTCCGCAGTGGCCGGACCATCGGGCCTCAGCGCCGCACCGACCACCTCGTGGTGGGGCACGAACGGACGCGTCACCGACATCAAGGCTGTCGGCTCGCGGGTCTACCTCGCCGGCGCGTTCGACTACATCGGTCCGCAGACCGGTTACGGCGTACCGGTCAGCACCTCCGCGGGCACCGTGCTCGCCGACGCACCCAAGATCGACGGGATCGTCCGGTCCGCCGTGGCCGACGGGCAGGGCGGCTTCTACCTGGCGGGTGACTTCACGCGCGTCGGAGCTACCTACCGTCGTGGTGCGGCGCAGATCGATGCCACGGGCGCCCTGACCAAGTGGGACCCGAAGCCAAAGGGCACGGTCAACTCCCTGGCGGTGCTGGGCGACAAGGTCGTGCTCGCTGGGGCTCTCACCGCGATCGGTTCGAGTAACGCCGCGGCCAGCGGCCTGGTCGCGGTCGATCGCAGCAGGGGGGCCGTCGTTCCCGGATGGAGCGCCGCCTCCAGTGGCGTCGTTCGCTCGATGGTAGCCACCGACACAGCACTGTATGTCGGCGGAGACTTCACCTCGATCGGCGGGGTGACCGCGACGCGCCTGGCCCGCCTCTCCACGACGACCGGAGCGATCGACTCAACGTTCGCGGCATCGGCAGCCGGTTCCGTGCGGGGTCTGGCGCTGTCTGGCGACTCCAGCACTCTCTACGTCGGCGGGGCCTTCACCTCTGCCGGTGGCCAGACGCGGCAGAACCTCGCCGCGTTCACAGCCAGCAACGGCGCGGTCACGACCTGGGCGCCGGCAGCCAACGGCGCCGTCTTCAGCGTGGCAACCAGCCCGGTCACGAGCTCGGTGATGGTGGGCGGGGCTTTCAGCACGGTCTCCGGGACGGCCCGCACCGCCCTGGCCGAGGTGGGCGCGACCGGCGCCGTCACCTCCTTCGACGCGAGGCTGAGCGGCTGCAACAGGCCCCACACGACCAAGAACACGTACACCATGGTGGCGTGCCAGCCTGAGGTCGACGCGGTGCAGGTGGTCGATGATGTCGTCTACATTGGCGGCCGCTTCGGGCGGTCGGGCACGTTCGAGCGCCACAACGCCGTCGCCTTCGCCATCGGCTCCTCCACGCCCACGGCGTGGAACCCGGTGTCGTCTGGCCTCGTCCTGACGATCGCCCCTTCCACGACCACCACCTTCGTGGGCGGTGACCTCACCAGCGTCAACGGCCTGGTGCGCTCCGGTCTGGCGGCGCTCGACTCCACGACCGGGGCCGGCGTCGCCGCCTTCCGAGCCGATACCGACAACATCGCGCTCGACCTCGAGCTGGCTCCCGACGGCAAGCGCCTCTATGTGACGGGAAGCTTCGCCACCGTCGCAGGTCAGTCTCACACCAACATCGCCGCGATCTCCCTACCCTCGGGCGTGCTCGACCCGGCCTTCGTGGCACAGGCCAACAACACGGCCATCGTCGCCAAGGCGGCCGGTGGGTCGGTCTTCGTCGCCGGCGTCTTCACCAAGGTGAACAAGGTCGCCCGGGGGCACCTCGTCAAGCTGTCGGGCACCACCGGCGCGGTCGACCCGACGTTCGTGGCCAACACAACCGGCCCCTCGGGGCCGCTGCAGCGTGGCGGGATGGTCCAGGGCCTGGCTGTGCGCTCCGACGGCAGCCGTGTCTACGCGGCCGGGCCGTTCACCTCGGTGAACGGGGCTGCCGTCACCGGCGGCATCACGGTACTGGCCGGCACCAACGGCGCACGCACCCCCCAGCAGCTCGGGGGTGTACAACCACGCTGCAGCTGGGTGGCGGGCCAGTGGATCACCCAGATCTACCTCAACCCCTCGGAGACCGCCCTCTACGGCGGCGACACCTGCCCCGACAACATCTACAAGTGGGATGCCGTCGCGCTCGGCACGACGAACAACCCCACCGGGCTGTCGTGGACGACGTGGTGCAACGCCGGCTTCCAGGCCGGGCTCGAGATCAACGGGCGGTTCTACTACGGCTCACACGGCGGCGACCGCAACAAGGGTGGCTACTGCTGGCAGTCTCCGACGCAGCGCACGAGCGTGGCCCGTCAGCGGCTCACCGAGTTCGACTCCGCCACCGGCGCCCTCACGACGAACAGCTACACATTCAACTCGGCCATGGGCGTCTGGGCCATCGAGTCGGTGCCGCAGGGTCTGCTCATCGGCGGAGACTTCAGCCAGGCCGGTGGCACCACCGAGCCCCGCCAAGGTCTCGCACTGCTGCCCGGCACCCCCTGACCGGAACCGCTGCACCCAGAAGAACGCCGAGAGGCCACGAACCGGATGTCAAACATCCCGGGTTCGTGGCCTCCTCGGCTATCCAGCGCTGGTTCAGCAACCCGCCGTGGAGTCGGCCACCCGCTCGCCGGGGGCGCGCGACGAACCGTCCCAGGTGTTGCCCTGGGCGGTCCAGTAGCGGCGCAGGTTCGAGCTCAGCTGAACCGTGCCGTTGAAGGAGTTGCTGCGCACGTCACCCTTGATGAGCGCTCCTGCCTGGAACACGACTTTGCCGCCGGTGGCCGTGTTGCACGCGACCAGGGTCTTGTACGGGCTGCTGTTCCACGAGGGCGAGCTGAGGCGCGCGTCCATCATCCGGAAGCTGAAGGCTGCGGTGCGGAAGCCGGAGACCCGGTTCTTGGTCCACTGGTTCCCCCAACCGGACATCTGGTCGTTGTAGCCGATGGCGACGTTGGAGGCCAAGTTGCCGGTGAAGGTGTTCCACGAGCCGTCCTCGTCGGTCGTGAACGCGCGTCCGTCGCCGGGCAGGTTGTAGACGTTGTTGCCGGAGATGACGTTGTAGGCGGACGAGCCACCGACTCGGATGCCCTCCTGCATGTAGTGCTTCCACGTCGACGGAGCGATGTCGTGGATCGTGTTGCCCGTGATCTGCCATCCGTCGCTGAAGGTGCCCAGCCAGATGCCCGGGCCGACGCCGCAGGCGATGTTGCTGATCTGGTTGCCGGAGATCACCCCGTTCTTGTTCATCGCCGAGTGGATGCCTTTGAGCGTGATCACGTTTTTGGTGATCTTGACGCCGATCGACGGCTTCAACGAGACCTTCACCTGGTCTTGGAGATAAGCGGTCGAGGCGAGGATGCCACTCGTGGCGTAGCTGCCCCGGCCGGGCACCGCGCGGCGGGCCTTCCAGTCGGTCGAGTGCTGGTTGAGCCACTTTCGCACGTTGCCGGCGTTGCCGCCCATCATCATGATGCCGCCGCGGATGTTGAGCCCGCTGATGTTCCAGTAGCTTGCACCGGCGGAGAATCTGATGGTGCGGTTGCCGTCAGGCGAGGTGGCACCACATTTCGGCATCCGCAGGTCGGCGGTGAGGTTGACGGGCCCGCCGCCGGCGGTCGTCAGCGTGATGGGGGCGCCGGCGGTGCCGGAACGCTTTATCTCGAGGACACCTGAGTAGGTTCCGGGACTCAACCGGATGGTGTCACCCGGCAGAGCGTTCTTGATCGCGGACTGCAGTGCCGCAGATGTCGAGATCGTGAGGGTACGCGCCGTGCCCGTCTGTGACGTGGCGGCGGGGCTGCTCCCTGCCGCCGTCGAGAGCGAGGACGACGATGCTTGCACGGTCGATGCCTCTGACGCCGCAAGATCGAGAGGCTGGGCCTGGGCACCGAAGGGTGCGAGGACCACGGCCACCGATGCGGCTCCGACGACCCCGAGCGACCAAGCCGCTCGACGTGGTCTTCCGGTCTGACGCATGTGCGTGTGGTGCGCTAGGGGGGTTGGCTGGTTCACGCGAATCCGATCCACGGCACAGTCCATCGAGCCGAGGCAGCCGTGCGGGCCTCGTCCGGAGATCCGCCGAGACGGATCGTGGGCCGACCGGTCGCATAGACCGGTCCCTGTTCCATGCCGTGCGGGGTTAGGGGCGTCGGTGGAGGGTCTGGCCGTCAGGAACAGGTCTTCAGGCCAGCGAGTCGGACCCTGGGGAGTACCCAAGACCCGACGACGCGCTGAAACCTACGCCTGGCGTTATCCAAACGCAACACGTCGATCCTGTATTGGGAGAACCCTTTCCAGACAAATACCTATATAAACCCGCAAGCCAGCAACAAACTTTTTTGGCTGCCTCCCGTGAACCCGGCGTTCACCCGCGCTCACTGCGCCGTGATGACCACCGGGACCGAGAGGGGCGACGTGCCGTTGACGTTCTGGGCCTTGAGCCGGTAGCTGTAGGTCGTGCCGCCCTGCACCGTGGCGTCGACATAGGAAAGCGACGAGGCTGGCAGCACCGCAATGCGGATGCTGTCCCGCACCAGGACGTACTGGGTAACCGGCGACCCCCCGTCACGGGCCGGAGGGGCCCACGAGAGGTTGATCCGGCCCGGTGAGCGCGTCGCGGCGAGAGTGGGCGCAGTGGGCACCCCGGTCGTAGGGACGGCCCACTCCTCGACGCTGAGACCGCCCTCTCCCACCGCGTTGACGGCACTGACCCGATAGTAGTAACGGGTGCCCACGACGACGTCGGTGTCGCTGAAGCTGGTGGCTGCGCCAGCGACGGTGGTGAGCAGCGTCGTCGCGCCGGCAGCGCTACCGCGGTAGACCTGGTAGGCCGTAATCGGTGAGCCGCCGGAGTCGGGTGCGCTCCAGGTGAGCAGGTTCGATGCGTATTTGCCGGCCGCGGTGAAGCGGCCCGGAGCGCCTGGCGCCGTTGCCGCGGAACTCGACGGGCGTGCGGCCGTGGAAGCGCTGGTCGGGCCCTCCCCCACCGCGTTGGTTGCCGTGACCCGGTAGAGATAGTCGGTGCCGTTGGTGACCATGGAGTCGGCGAGGTCTGGGGTGGCGCTCGTGCCCGCCAGCACCCAGCTCGCTCCCGAGTTGTCGGAGCGATAGACCCGGTAGCGCTGCAACCCGGTGCCACCGTCGGTGGAGGGTGCGTCCCAGTGCAGCAACACCGTGCCGTCTCCGGCACCTGCGACCAGCGCCTCGGGCGCGGCAGGGACGGTGAAGGCGGCCTCGTCGACGAAGCTGGCAAAGCCCGGTTGGGCGGTTGCGCCGATCTGCGTGAAGTCACCGCCGACGTACACGTGGGTGGCATCGGCACCCATCGACCACACACCGAGAGCGCTGTTGATGACCGGCGCGAACGGCAGCGTCGTGCCGGACACGGAGTCGACCGCCGCGAGCTTGTACCGCGTCTGGGTGTCGAATCCGTCTGTGCCCGTGAAGTGCCCGCCGCAGAACACCGTGGAACCGACGACTCGCACCGCCTGCAAGTTGCCGTTGGTGTGCTTCGACCAGGCCACGGCCCCGGTCGTTGAGCTCATGGCAGCGCACGCGCCACCGCTGCCCCCGACTGCGAGGTAGATGCGGTCGGGGTCGCTGATCCAGATGTCGTAGACCGGCGGCTTGCTGGTCTGGTTCGTCGCCCCAGGCGCGAACCCGGCCACGAGCGTACCGGTGGTGCCGGTCAGCTTCGCCACCCGACCGACCGAGAACGAGCCGTTGACGGCCGTGAAGTTGCCACCGATGTAGACCGCGGCGCCGTCGGCGGTCGGTCGCACGGTGAGGACTCGGTCGTTCGGGGTGGGAAGCCAGGCGGCGTCGAGCGCACCCGAGGTGGCGTTGAAGCGGGCCACGTACGGGCGAGCCGTCAGTGCTGCTCCGGAGCCCGCCGCCTGAGTGAACGGACCGGCCGCGTAAACGGTGGTGCCGGCCGAGGCCAGGGCGTCCGGCGGGCGGTCGACCGAAGGGGCCCACGCCGGGTCGAGCACACCGGTGTTGGCGTCTACCTTGGCGAGCTTCTTGCGCTTGACCCCGTTGAGCGTGGTGAACGCCCCGCCGACGAAGACCTGCCCGGAGCTGTAGGCCAGAGAGCTCACAGTGGCGTCTGCCGAGGCCGTGAACGAGAGGTCGAACTTGCCGGTCGAGGGCACATACACCGCGATCCGGGATGCCGGGTAGGAGCGGCTCGACGGGTCGGTCACTGCGGTGAAGTCGCCCGCGATGTAGACGCGGTCACCCACGGGCACCACAGCGAGCACCCTGCCGTTCGTGCCCCACGTGCGCGCAGGAGCCGAGCTGATCGCTGCGGTCGCAGCGGTGGCAACTGTGCCCGTCGCCAGTAGGAGGGCAGCGGTCACGGCAACGACAACGCGGGCACGGGGCGTGCGCAACTGGGGAAACGGTCGTGGCATCAAAGACCTCTCAGGGCAGGCAGGCGAGACGTATCGGGCAGCAGGCGACGGGACGAACCCGATGGGCGAAGCGTATCCACGACCGCGCGTCACCGGGCCGGAACAAGAATTGTCCTCAGTAGTGCACGAGGTCCGTATCGATCGGCCAGGTCTCATCCCAACCCAGCAGCTCTCCGAGTCGCTGGTTGTGCGGAGCGAAAGCTCGTCGAAGGTCGTGCCGGGTCTGGTCGGCCGGCACCGGCATCTGCGGCTTGGGGCGGCTGTGCACCTCGAAGCGGGCAGGCGTGTGCTCGCGCAGGCCGAGGAATTCGATGCAGCGGGCGTACGTGGCCGCCGGGTCGGCGTACATGGCCTCGCTCTTGATCACCAGCAGCGACTCACGGGGCACGTGTTCGAACCAGCGGGAGAGCTGTTCGGCGTAGCGGCCCCTCGAGGCGTAGGAGTAACTGCGCAGCGCCGCGTGGGCGCGGCGACTGGTGAGGTCACCGACGAGGAACGGGGCCAGCCGGCTCTCCTCGGCCACGAGCGCGTCGGCGAAGGAAAGCTTCTCGACGCCGCGTTCGACGGAGTGCTTGTAGTGCGAGTAGGCCCGATCGACGGGGTCACGCAGCAGGGCGATGAACCGTGCGTCGGGGAGGGTAGCCGCCACCCTCGCCGGCACGAGCGGGTGGTAGAGGTAGTACGGGCTCGCCTCGAAGGTCTGCGCCCCAGGGCGATCGGGCGGGAAGTGGCCGCGGTACCACCGCTCCCCCTTCTCGTGGAAGACCGAGAAGTACTGCAACTCCTTGCCGATGGCCGGCTCCACCAGCGGGTGGTCGGAGAGGTACGAGAAGAGCGAGGTGGTGCCGCACCTCATGCCGCCGATGACGAGGAAGTCGGGAAGTGAGCCGGGTCCCGAGCGCTTCGCTCTCGCGGAGGCTCGCGCACTACGCACCGTCTCGCGCAGACGCTGCTCACCCGTGAGCCACACTGCTCGACGCCTACGGGGCAAACTCACCTCAGGCATGGGCTGCACCTTCTCTCGAGCCGACGATCCCTCGTCGGGGTGCCGTGGTCATCGAGCGCGGCGCCGGTAGAAGTGCCCCAGCGTAAGGCGACACCGGTCGAGAGGCGGTCAGACCCGGGTGAGCAGGCGAGAAGCATCGCGCACCTCCAGATCGTCGATGTCATAGCCGAACTGGGCGATCGCACCCCCTGAACGGTGCTCGATAAGCCGGCGCTGCCAGCCACCCGGGCGCAGCGGCGAGGCAAACTGCTTCCAGCGGTCCTCGTAGACGGTGCTGCGGTCGGGACGAATGTTCTCTGGGGAGAGTGGCTGGTCGAGTCCGAGAAAGGCCTGGATCCGGGCCAGCTCGGCCTCGGGTTGCGCGACAAGGTCCTCGTAGCAGAGCACGTGCAGCCGGCTCAGATGAGCCGCGTCATCGCGTAGCCGTTGGTGCGCCTGAACCCAGTTATCGACGAGGGTTTCGAGCGTCGTGTAGCGGGTGAGGTCACGGCTGATCAGCTTGCGCCACTTCTTCGTCGACAGAGCGACGACAATCGGGTGGCGCACCACCACAATGAGGGCCGACCCCGGAAACGCCGCCTGGAGGAAGCGCCCCATCACGATGTTTGGAGGCGACTTCTCCAGCAGCATCGGCCGCGAGAGGTCCCAGTACGGGTCCCACGCCGCGCGCAGCCGCCGGGCGGCATCCAAGGTGAGCAGCGAAGAGGCCTCAGTGAGGTGCGACCTCGGGTCGCGGGCGAAGCGTCCTGAGCCGCCGTAGACCTTGGCCTTGGGGTAGACCGGCTGAAGGTGCTGGCCCTCGTCCTCGGCGACCCCGGTGCCGGTCAGGCCGGAGATCTGCGGATGCCGGGCCAGCGTGCGCGCGAGCGGGGTGGTGCCGCTGCGGTGCAGACCGCCGACGAACACCATCTCGTGGTCGGTGGCCGGCGGGTTCACTTCTGGCTCCCGAGGAGACCGGCGACCGACTCGTCGGTGCGGATCTGCACCGGCACCGGGGCCGCGTCGACGGTGCCGGACACGTCGCGCACGTCGTCACCGGCAGCGCCCGCCATGGTGCCGGAGGGGACGGTCACCGGCGAGGAGCCGCCCCAGACGAACAAAACGGAGCCGCCCTCGGTGTCGTAGCCGACGCCGGTGAGGCCGTTCTGGGCGACGGGCACGGCGGTGGCGCCACGGCTGGCCGTGGCGAGGTCGGAGACCACCTTGCCCGCGGGGCGAACCGAACCGGAGGGGTCGACCAAGCCGTACCGCGGCTCGTCGGGGTTGCGGCCCTCCGGGTTCACCGCGAGGGGCAGCCAGATGGCCACCTTGATGCCGCCGGCGAGCAGCTGCGACATGGTCTGCACGACCTCGCCGGTCGTGGCCGCATTGTCGCTGTCGTCGCCCTTGAGGAAGCGGCCGACCTCCCACGCCTCGATGGGCGTGCCGGCGGGCGTGGTCGCCTTGAGGTAGGTGAGCAGGGCGGGGACGCTCGACCACTTCTCGTAGAAGTGGATCTGACGAACGTCGACGACCTTCGACTGGGCCAGCTCGGTCGCCATGGCCAGGTAGGTGAGGTTGCGCTTGCCCTGTTCGGAGTCGAGCACCGCCTGTAGTCCGGCGGCATCCGTGACGTTCGGTATCTTGTCGCCGCGGGTGCCGATACGTCGCTCGTAGTAGCTGTTCCACGCGTCGACGGCGCCCTGGGTGTCGCCCGCCTTGAGCAGACGGTCGGCGATGCCGTAGCCGTACGTGGTGCTCGAGAGACCGAAGTCGACGACCTGGGCCTGGCTGCTGCCGGCGCGGATAGCCTGGGCCCCGGCGGTGACCAGCGACTTCATCTGCTCGGGCGTGCCGCCCCAGTAGCTTGGCGAGTTGATCTCGTTCTCGAGGGCGAACTCCGTGACGCCAAGCGGTGCGTAGCGCTTGACCGCCGCGGTGATGAACGCCTGGTAAGCGGCGAGGTCGTTGGGCAGGGCCGACTCGGTCTTGTTCGAGCCGCGGCTGAACTGCGGCTCACCGTCGGTGGCCCAGCACATACCGACCCGGATCTTGAGCAGCAGCGTCATGTCGAGCGACCTCGTGCGTTCGACGACCTTGTCGACGCTCGACCAGTCGACCTGACCCTGCGTGGGTTCGATATCGCACCAGACGAACTCGTAGTACGTGTAGCCGCCCTTGAGGGTGGCGAGGTAAGGCTTGTAGCTCTCGAACCTAGCCCAGTCCCACTTCGCCCCCACCGGGGTGACGCCGCCGGCCTGAGGGCCCGTTGGTGCGCCGGTCGTGCCCGTCGAGCTCGACCCACCACCGGTGGGACCTCCACGAGAGGTGCTGTTCGAGCTGGGGGGCTGCGTGGTCACCGGCCCGTCGCCGCCACCCGACGTGCAGGCACCGAGCGCGAGCATAGCTACGGCGGCAAGCGCCGCAACGAAGGCGACCCTCCTGGGTCGGCGGCAGCGCTGGCGACCGGGCACAGGGCCGGTGGGTATCTGGTCGAGCGAGCTCATGACCGCTCCCACGCGGCCGCGCCCGAGGCCTGCTGCTGCGCGAGCAGCCGGGCGGTCACCTGGTCGGCGAGCGCGTCGACGGCCGGGTCGATCGAGAGCGAGCGGCGGCCGTGCGACGAGCGGGCGTCGATGTGGGCGTAGAGCTCGGGGCGGAACGGGAAGTCGAGGAAGTCGCAGAGCCTGCGCATCACGGATGCCGGGTCGCGCACGAGGTCGTCGTAGTTCATCAGCAGAACGTCGTCGCGTCGGTCAAGGCCGAGGTCGAAGAACATCGTGTTGCGGATGCACCCGAACAGCACAGCGGCAGTGCTGGGCGACATCGTCTCCGTGTCGAACGACTTCACCAGGGCCCGGGCGTCGTCACTGAGGCGGTCGCTCTGCCACATCCCCTCGTCAGTGTCGGCGGCGATGGCGCGCACGGCGTCGAGGTTTGAGGAGGCGAACTTCGAGACCTCCGACCGGGCCCGGTCGTGGGCGTCGCGCCAGAGCCAGACCGCCTGACCCGGCCGCATTCCGGGGAGGGCCAGCAGCTCGTCGACCCGCTGTGAGTCGCAGATCGGCTTGATGAGAACGATGCGGTGCCGGCTGGCGGCTACGACGCGGGTCAGCACGTCGACCCCGCGCAGCCGGAACCGGTCGAAGACGGCTCGGTCGTTCTCGCCACGCACCTCCACCTCCGGGGCGGCATCCAGGCCTCGCAGCAGCATGTTGGTGCCCGATCGCTGGAGGCCGACCACGTAGACGGGCACGGCGTCACCAGCGGCAACACCGTGAGCCGAGCGCCACCGCGCTTTCGCGACAGCCGTGCGTACCCTCGTGACAGGGTTGAGCTGGTCCTCCTCGACGAGGCGCATGACCCCCTCGGTGCGTGCCCAGTGGACGTGCCGCCCGACGCGCTTGGCGGTGTATCGCGCGCGCTCGAGGTACCTAGAGACTGACCGACTCATGCTGTAAGCAAACTCTCGTTGTGATGGACGACGCGGACCTAGACGCTGAGCCTGGCGGTGCGGCCATGGGCCTGCAGCATTTCTTCGAGCTCGGTCACACGCGACGGGTGGGCCTTGCCGAGATGGAAGTGTAACCCTGCGACGGTGTCGAAGGTCTGGTCGCAGAAACCCCGCGAGACGAAGCGGGCGTAGGTCGACTCGGGCAACTGCAGGGCGCTGGCCAAGATGGCGGTGTTGTCGATGACGGTGGGCTGGTGGCGTGGATCGATCCGGAACTGCCCCGGATGCAGCACGCCACCGTCGCGCAGCAGTAGGGCGAGTCGGTGGCCGCCGTCGCCGACGTGCAGGCGGGCGCTCACCTCGACGCCGCGGTCGGTGCGCGGCACCCCGCGCACCCAGCGCAGCGTGACGGGCCGACGCTTGTCGAAGCCGCTGGCTCGGAACGAGCGCAACATGGCCAGCGAACGCTGGACGCGTTCGTCGAAGTGCTCCTCGAAGACGGCCGGGGACAGCTGGGCCCAGGGCCGGAACCGGGGCACGGCCACCTGCTCGAACCACACCCGGTAGGGCTCATGCCGAGCCGCCTCCATGAGCTGGTCGGTGGGCAGGTCCTCGTTCTCCTCGAGGAAGCCGTAGAACTCCGATCGCACGATCACGTCGTAGCGCAGCGGGCTGATCAGCGCGGTGATGTCAACGACCTCACGGCCCAGCGACTTCGGACGCCAGGTGAGCCCGCGACGTGCGGTGCGATGGAGGGTCGCCGCAGCCGAACGCTTCATGGCCCGAGTGAATCAGAGACAACCCACGGCCAGGGGCGGTTTGAGCAAAACCGGCGAGTCCGTGACCAAGCAGCGCAGCGAAGAAGGTCACCACTGGGGCAATTCGCCTCCACGCCCGCGTCGGCCCATCTAGAGTTTGGCCAGACAGGCGGATCGGCCCCCCGGGGTTTTCGGGCCGCATCATCCACAGAAGGCGCCTGACCAGTGAGAATTTTGCACGTCAACAAGTACCTTTACCGCAGGGGTGGGGCCGAGGGCTACATGCTCGACGTCGCGGCGCTCCAGCGGCAGGCGGGCCACGAGGTTGCCTTCTTCGGCATGACGCACCCTGACAACCCGGTCGGTCTGCCCTACGCCGACACCTTCCCGAGCCTCGTCGAGCTCGAGCCCGCACCGGCTGGGGCGGCCGGCAAGCTGACGGCGGCGGCCCGCATGTTGTGGTCGAGCTCGAGCCGCTCGGGGCTGGCCGAGACGATCCGGCGTTTTCGCCCCGACGTCGTGCACTGCCACAACGTCTACCACCAGCTCTCACCCTCGGTGCTGCACGCGGCGTCGGCTGCAGGGGTGGCCTGCGTCATGACCCTGCACGACTACAAGCTGGCGTGCCCGAGCTACCAGATGCTCGACCACGGCTCGCTCTGCGACGCCTGCATCACCGGTGGCCCGCTGCAGGCGGCGCGCCGTCGCTGCAAAGACGGGTCGCTGGGGGCCAGCGCGCTGCTCTCGATCGAGTCCTCGGTGCACCGACTGACCCGGGCCTACTCCCCCGTCGGAGTCTTCATCTCCCCGAGCGAGTTTCTCGCCGGGGTGATGCGCGCCGCGGGGGTCTACCCCGAGCGGCTGCGCGTCGTGAACCACTTCGTCGTGCCCGACAACGAGAGCCGGCCGGGGGCGCTGCATCCCAAACAGCCGGGGCGCTTCGTCTTCGGTGGGCGGCTCAGTCACGAGAAGGGGGTCGACACGCTCGTGCGGGCGGTCGGTCTCTGCGCCGACCCCGTGCGTCTCGACATCGCGGGCGACGGACCCGAGCGGCCTGCCCTGGAGGCGCTGGCTGCTGAGCTGGCCCCGGGTCGGGTGGTGTTCCACGGCCGGGTGTCACGTGACGTGCTCGAGGCCCTGATGCGCGGCTCCGTCGCCAGCGTGGTGCCGTCACGCTGGTACGAGAACCAGCCCATGACCGTGCTGGAGTCGATGGGCGCCGGGGTGCCGGTGGTGGCCACCTCACTTGGCGGCCTGCCCGAGCTGGTGCGCGACGGCGTCGACGGCTGGCTGGTGGCGCCCGATGACCCTGCCGCCCTCGCCTCCGTGCTCACCGAGGTCGCCGCCGCGCCCGAGGTCGCTAGCGAACGCGGTCGCGTCGGCCGCGAGCGGATGCTGCACGACTTCTCGGCGAGCGCCCACCTGGCCGGTCTCGACGAGGTCTACCGCGAGGCCCGGTCAGCCCTCGCCTCGTCCGTGCCACGTCGTCGACGTTCGGCCCCGTCAGGGGTGTCGGCGTGAGCGCCCTCGCAGGTGGGCGGCATCCCGGGATGCCGGTCAAGGTGCTCTATTTCACCGGTAGCGGTCGCAGCGGCACGACCGTCATCAACAACATCCTTGGCCAGCTCGGCGGTGCCTTCGCCTGCGGCGAGCTGCGTTACCTCTGGCGCCGCGGGGTGGTTGAGAACCACCTCTGCGGCTGCGGTCGTACGTTCGGCGAGTGCCCGGTGTGGAGCGCGGTCATGGCTGCCCCCGGCCGGCCCGGGGCGGTCGGCGACGACCCGATGACGCAGGAGGAGGCTGGCGCCATCGCGGCCCGGCTGTTGCAGCGGCTCTCGAGCCGCAAGGTGCCCGCGATGCTCGCGCGGCGGGCCCTCGGGCGCGCCCCGGTGCCGCCCCACCCCGATGACGAGACGATCAGCTGGCTCTACCGCTCGATCTCTGAGCACGTCGACGGCGCCGTGGTGGTCGACAGCTCGAAGCTGCCGCCCTACGGCCTGCTGCTCAGCCAGCTGCCCGGCCTCGAGATCTTCCACCTGCACATCGTGCGCGACGCGCGCGCCACCGCCTTCTCGTGGCAGCGCACCAAGCCCGCACTCGACCACGACGGGGGCGACCAGGCGATGCCCAAGCTGATGTTCTGGAAGAGCTCGCTGCTGTGGGCGTGGTGGAACTCGTTGTCGGTGGCACTCTGGAGCCGCGACGCCACTTACCTGCGGGTGCGCTACGAGGACTTCGTCGCCGACCCGAAGGGTGTCATGGAGACCATCGCCGAGCGAGTCGGCCTGCCGCCTGAGGACCTGCCGTTCGAGACGGCGACGAGCGTGCGGATGGCTCCGACCCACTCGGTGGCCGGCAACCCCTCGCGGCACTCGAAGGGGGCCGTCGAGATCCGTTCCGACGACGAGTGGCGACGGGCGATGCCGACCCGCGACCGCCGCCTGGTCACGGCGATCACCGCGGCCGCCCTCGTCAGGTTCGGCTACTCGTTGCGGGTGACCGCCGGCAAGAGCTCAGGCCGCTCGGCGACGCGGTCGAGATCATCGGCACCGAGCAGAGGTGGTCGCTGATGTTCGCCCTCGTCCTCGGCACCGGCCGCTGCGGCTCCACGCTCGTGCACGAGCTCATCGCCCGCCACCCCGACACGGGGTTCATCACCAACCTCGACGACCTCGGCATCCAGCGCACCAACCGCCGCCAGGTCGAGCTGTGGCGCCGGCTTCCCGCCGAGGTGACCAAGAAGGGCCGCGCCCGGTTCGCCCCCTCGGAGGGTTACCGCGTGCTCGGGCGGGAGGTCTCCCCCCTGGTCGTCGACC
>JBBSTU010000037.1:0-24245 GCA_038235595.1 Actinomycetales bacterium
AGACCTCGCGAGCCGACAGCGACGCGAGCAGGCTGACGTTGATGCGCCAGTCGAACCCGAGCGGCTCGAACACGGAGGCCACCGCTCGGCCGGCGTCGGCGGCCAGGCTGTTGTCGAGCACGTAGGCCGCGACGGCCGTGTCGTTGCTCGTGTCGACCCCGGCGGCCTGCATCTCGGCCAGGCCGCGACCGGGAAGGTTGAGCAGCAGCCAGAGGATGATCGTGGTGACCAGGATGATCCGACCCACCTTGCGCAGGAAGGCTCGGCACGCCTCCCACACCGACAGCCCGACGGCACGCGCCGACGGCATCCGGTAGCTGGGCATCTCCATGTAGAAGGGCAGCAACGGTCCGCGCCCGCGGCCGAGCCGCGAGAACACCCAGGCCGCGAGCATCGCCGACACGGCGCCCACGAGGTACAGCACGAACATGATGGCGCCCTGCGCTCCGAACGGGCCGAACCGCGTGCCGGGGTCGACGGGCAGACCGATGAGCAGCACGTAGACCGGCAGCCGCGCTGAACAGGTCATGAGCGGCGCGCCCATCATCGTGGCGATGCGGTCTCGGGCCGAGGGCAGGGTGCGGGTGGCCATGATGCCGGGGATGGCGCAGGCCAGCGACGAGAGCAGCGCCACGAAGGCACGCCCTTCGAGCCCGGCCTTGGCCATCACCCGGTCCATCAGGAAGGCGGCGCGCGAGAGGTAGCCGACTCCCTCGAGCAGCGCCACCATCACGAACAGCAGGGCGATCTGCGGCAGGAAGACGAGCACCCCGCCGACGCCACCAAGGAGCGCGTTCGACAGGAAGCTGCCGATCCACGGGTTCGAGACGTGTTCGGAGACCAGGGAGCCGAGCAAGCCGAAGAACTGCTCGACGTAGTCCTGCAGCGGAGCGGCCACCGTGAAGATCACCTGGAAGAAGGCGAACATCGTGACGAAGAAGACGAGGGAGCCCCAGACCGGATGCAGCAGCACGGCATCGATGCGGCGCGTGCGGTCGTCGACCTGCGGCACGTCGTACCGGGCCGCGGCGAGAACCGAGGTGATCCAGGCGCTGGTCTCGGTCGTGTCGTGCGTGGGCGGAAGAATCGCGGGGGTGGCCCACGACTGCGGCGCGGCGAACAGCTCTCGCAGCTCGGCCAAGTCATTGCGTCGGCCGGCGATGATGCTGACCACCGGCACGCCCAGGGCCCGGCGCAGGGCATCGACATCGAGGGAACCCGAACGACGGGCCAGCTCGTCGGCGAAGGTCAGCACCACGCAGACCGGGAGCTCAGTGCTGAGCACCTGACTGAGCAGGCCGAGCGAACGGCGAAGTGACGTCGCATCGAGCGTGACCACCAGCCCGTCGGGGGTCGCGACCACGTCGTTCTGGGGGTCGAGCAGGTCAGTCACGATCTGCTCGTCGGGGCTGATGGGGTCGAGGCTGTACGTGCCCGGCAGGTCTTCGACGACGACCGCGTGCCCCTCGGTCGTCAACGCGCCCTCGTAGCGCGCCACCGTGACACCCGGGTAGTTGCCCGTCTTGGCGCGCAACCCGGTCAAGGCGTTGAACAGCGTCGACTTGCCGGAGTTGGGGCTACCCACCAGCGCGATGCGGATGCCGCCGGGCAGCGTCGACGACCGCCCACCCGCTGCGCTGTGGCAACCATCACCCGCACCGGGACGATCGGCGGTCACAGGTCGGCAGACACCCCGACGCAGCGGGCATGGACACGGCGCAGCGCCACTTCGTAGCCCGCCAGCCGGAAGATCACCGGGTCGGCCATCGGCGCTCGTCGCAGCATCTGCACCGGGGCGCCGGGCGCGAAGCCCAGGTCGAACAACCGTCGGGCCGTCGCGGGGTCGGTGCTCGTGCTCAGCTCGACGATGTGTGCGGTCTCGCCCGCGCGCAGATCGGCCAGGGTGAGCCGCCGGCCGTGGTCGTTCGCCGGACACAGCTCGATGACACGCTCGCGCAAGGCGGTGGACACGAGGGACATACGGTTGCCTCCGGTACGAAATCAGGCAGGGATCGTGGGTGTGCAGGTCGGCATCGTCGTCTGGCCCGTTAAGACGAGGCTGACCTCATGGCCGAGCCGTCCGTCAACCAGTGTCGAAGCAAGAACCGCGTCGACGGGAGAGACTGGGGTGTGAACGACTCCGGCGGCCAGGCCGCCCCCTCCACGTCAGCTCGCGACGCGTTCGACGACCGCCCGAAGGACAGCCTGAGCGACAGCCCGAGCGACACGGTGGCCAGCGCAGACGCCAAGAGCGACCGACCCACGCCTGCCCAGAGAACCGAGACCCCCGACCCGAGGCGGTGGAAGGCGCTCGCCGTCTGTCTCGTCGCCGGCTTCATGACCCTGCTCGACGTCAGCATCGTCAACGTGGCGCTGCCGTCGATCCAGACCGGCATCGGTGCCTCCCCGAGCGACCTGCAGTGGGTGGTGTCCGGCTACGCCCTCACGTTCGGCCTGACCCTGGTCGGTGCCGGTCGCATCGGTGACGCGATCGGGCGCCGCACGGTGTTCATCATCGGGGTGGTGCTCTTCGGCCTGGCCTCGCTGGGCTGTGGCCTCGCCGGCAGCGCAGGGCTGCTCGTCGTCGCGCGGCTCGTTCAGGGCGCGGCGGGCGGCATCCTCAACCCGCAGGTCTCTGGCCTGATCCAGGAGCTGTTCCGGGGCCGCGAGCGGGGTCGGGCGTTCGGCATGCTCGGCGCCACCATCGGCATCTCGACCGCCGTAGGTCCGATCGTCGGGGGCCTGATCATCAGCGCCCTCGGGCCGGCCGCAGGCTGGCGATGGATCTTCTTCGTCAACCTTCCCGTGGCGGTCGGCGCGGTCGTGCTGGCCCGTCTGTGGCTCCCGGCCCCCAAGCCGCGGTCTGAGAAGTCACGCCTTGACCTCGACCCGGTGGGTGTCGTGCTGCTCGCCCTCGCCGTGGTGATGCTGCTGCTGCCCCTCGTCGAGACCGGTCGAGGGGGCACCCCCAGCGTTCCCTGGTGGGTCGCCCTGATCGGACTGGGCATCACCGGCGTCTTCGTGCAGTGGGAACGCGTCTACACCCGTCGGGGGCGCAGCCCACTCGTTGACCTCGAGCTCTTCCGGGTTCCTGGCTACTCCCCCGGCGCGGCGGTCGGCACCATCTACTTCGCCGGGTTCACCGGAATCTTCTTCGTGCTCACCATCTACTTCCAGCAGGGGCTCGGCTACACGCCGCTGCTGGCCGGCCTCGCCGTCACCCCGTTCGCTGCCGGCTCAGCCGTGTCAGCTGCGGTCGGAGGCAACCTCGTCGACCGCTTCGGCCGGGTACTCGTCACGGCGGGGCTGGTCACCGTTCTGGTCGGCCTCATCGCTACCGACATCGTGCTCGGGCTGGTCAGTGGCCCCTCGCTCGGTTGGGCGCTCGCTGCACCACTGCTCGTGGCCGGCGTCGGCAGCGGCATCGTCATCTCCCCGAACGTCACGCTGACTCTCGCCGACATCCCGGTGGCGCGGGCGGGCACGGCGGGCGGGCTGCTCCAGACCGGCCAGCGGATCGGGACGGCGGCCGGCATCGCGCTCATCGGCGCGGTCTTCTTCGCCTCGAAGGGGGCTGGCGGGCCCGGTGGCGCCAGCGGTGCGACCTCGGCGCTGCGCGTCGCCGCCGTGCTCGTCACCGTGGCTCTGGTCGCCAGTCTGCTCGACCTCCGCGGGCGCCGACACCGCGAAACCGTCTGAAGGGCGCCCGAACCACCATCGGCTCAACCGGCCGGACGCGGCTCGGGCGGGTCGGTGTAGGCCTGCTCGACGGCAGTCTGCATCCTTCGGTGCGGCCACGAGAGCGCGGCAGCGGCGATGAGGGCCAGGCAGACTCCGGCGCTGGCGGCGACGCCGACGTAGGGGTCGGTGTGCTGACCCATAAAGCCTGCCGCGAGAAACGAGACGCCGGCACAAGCGACCGACACGGCCCCGGCGAGGCTGTACACCCGGCCGCGCAGTGCCGGCGCCGTGACAAGGGCGAAGGTCGACTGCAACGGCACCATGAACGCCTGCAGCATGCCGCTGACGACGAAGAGCAGGGCCACGACGATCTTCGGTGGGTAGAGCGCCGTCATCAACAGCGGCACCGGCATTGCGAGGGCCAGCGGCACGATCAGGCGGTTCTGCGCCTGCACGCCACGGCGGGAGATGAGCACGATGCCGACCACGGCGCCGATGATGGGCGCCGCCATCAACGCGCCACCCCAACCGTTCTCGCCGGCGATCGGGATGGCCAGGGCCTCGGGGGCCGCGATGCCCAGGGTGGCGCAGGCCCCCAGCAGCACGAGGCGCGCGAGCACCGGATGGCGGATGAGGTCGCCCACGGCGTCGCCGAGGTCACGCAGGAAGCCCAAGAACCCGCGTCCGCGCTGACCCTGAACGGGCCGCATCTCGACGACCACGGCAATGACGCCCGCGGCCACCACGAAGGTCGCCAGATCGAGCAGCAGGCCCGTCCCAGGGCCGAGGAGTGCCACCAGCCCCCCGCCCAGAGCCAGCCCGATGGCCTGGTTGACCTGTTCGGTCATGGCTCTCAGACCGACCGAACGGGCGTAGAGGTGTCGGTCCTGGAACATGTCGGTGTACAGCACCTGGTTCGAGGCCGAGGCAGCCCCACCGATGGCCTCGAGGGCAACGAGCACGCCGAAGATCTCCCACAGCGACGACTGGGTCTGTACGAGCAGGATCAGCCCGACGACGCAGAGGGCCCGAAGCAGGTGGGCGAGAATGAGCACCCGCTTGTACGGGATGCGGTCGACGAGCGGGCCCAGCAGGCTACGGCCGAAGAAGGTCGGCAGGAGGCTGACGGCAAAGGTTGTGGCGGTGGCGAGCGGCGAGCGCGTGCGATCGAAGACGACCGCCGCGATGGTCACCCTGGCGATGTAGTCGCCCCACATCGACAACGCGTTGGCGACGAAGACCGGCAGGAAGCGCGGTGCACGCAGCACGGCCACGAAGGTCGGCTCCCCGTTCTCCCTCCTGTCCGCCGTCGTCACGACTCGACGCTACGGTGCGGTCGAGAGGCGTAAAAGTTGAAATCTGTCGCCTGCCGCGAGCGGCGGGCCACCTTGCGCCAGAGCGGTTCGAGCTGGTGCCCGCTACCGGCCGTTCGACCGATGAGCCGGCTGACCCCTTCGAGGTCACGCAGGTCGGAGGGCACACTGTCGACGGCTCGCCCACGCCAGAGCACCGAGGCGTTGCGGATCAGCGATCCGAGCACCCACGCCTCACGCAACGCCCGGGCGTCTTCGAGGGGCAGGAGGCCGGCCGTGGTCAGGGCCTCGAGGCCGGCCATCGTTCCCACCACCCTGAGCGTCGGGGTGGTGTGGGCGTGCCTCATCTGCAGCAGCTGCACGGTCCACTCCACGTCGGTGAGGCCACCCAGCCCGAGCTTGAGGTGCTTGCGCGGGTCGGCCCCTCGCGGCAGCCGTTCGGCCTCGACGCGAGCCTTGAGCGTGCGGATGTCGCGCGCCTGGTCTCGGGACAGCCCGTCGGGGGGGTAGCGAAGGGGGTCGATGAGGGCGACGAAGTCGTCGCCCAGGTCGGCCGGCCCGGCGATCGGGCGCGCCCTCAAGAGCGCCTGGAACTCCCACGTGAGCGCCCACCGGTCGTAGTACGTGCGGAAGGAGTCGAGAGTGCGAACGAGGGGGCCGGCCTTGCCCTCTGGTCGTAGGTCCGCATCGATGCCCAACGCCGGGTCGGGGCCCGGGCCGGACAGCAGCTTCTTGAGGTTCTGGACCACCTGGGTGGCCCGCGCCGCGACGGCGGCCTCGTCGCCGGGAGACCGCAGCACGAACATCACGTCGGCGTCGGAGGCGTAACCCATCTCGGCGCCGCCGAAGCTGCCCATGGCCACAACGAGGATCTCGCCGCCCAGGGCGACCCCTTCCTCTCGCTCGACCTGGGACACGACGGCCGCCAGCGACACCTCGATGGTGGCCGCGGCCAGATCGCTGAGGGCGGCCCCCACTGAGCGCAGGTCGAGCTCGCCCACGACGTCGGCCATCACGATGCGCACCAGCTCGTGCCGCCTGATGGCCCGCACGGCCGTCACGGCCTCGGCGCCCGTCTCGCGCCGGTTCACCGCCGAGGTCATGGTGGCGACCAGAGCCTCGCGGGTGCGCGGCACCAGCCCGGTGGCATCGCCGAAGATCGAGACGCTCTCGGGTGAGCGCACGAGCAGGTCGGCCGCGAAGCGACTTCGAGCCAGCCCGTGGGCGAGGCGGTCAGCGGCCCGACCCTCGTCGCGCAGCATCTTCAGGTACCAGTGGGTCGAACCGAGCTCGTCGGACACGCGACGGAAGGAGAGCAGCCCGGCATCCGGGTCGGCCTCGTCAGCGAACCAGCCGAGCATGACGGGCAGCAGGGTGCGTTGGATGGCGGCGCGCCGGCTGACCCCGGTCGTGAGCGCCTCGATGTGGCGCATCGCCCCCGCTGGGTCACGAAACCCCAACGCCGAGAGCCGCGCCCGGGCGGCCTCTGGTGTGAGCCCGACATCTTGAGGGGTCAGCTTCGCAGCGGCAGCGAGCAGCGGTCGGTAGAAGAGCCGCTCGTGGATGCGGCGCACCTCACGAGCGATCGTCTGTCGGTCGGCGACGACCTGCTTCTCGGGGTGCGTGCGATGGCCCATCAACCGGCCGAGGCGGCGCAGGTCGGCCGGCGACTCGGGCATCAGGTGGGTGCGGCGCAACCGGTGCAGCTGGATGCGGTGCTCGAGGCAGCGTAGGTGTCGGTAGTCGCGGTCGAGGGCCGCGGCATCGTCGCGACCGACGTACCCGCCCCGAGCCAGCGAAGCCAGCGCCTCGAGGGTGGTGGCTGAGCGCAGCCTGGGGTCTGAGCGCCCGTGCACGAGCTGGAGCAGCTGCACGCTGAACTCGACGTCACGCAGCCCGCCGGGGCCGAGCTTGAGCTGACGCGCGGCCTCGTTGGGGGGAACGTGGCTCTCCACCCGACGACGCATGGCCTGGACTTCCTCGACGAAGTTCTCGCGCCCGGCAGCCTCCCACACGAGCGGTGCGATCTCTGCCTTGTAGCGCAACCCGATCTCGCGGTCGCCCGCCGAGACCCAGGCTTTGAGCAGCGCCTGAAACTCCCAGGTCTTGGCCCAACGCTCGTAGTAGGCCCGGTGACTCGCGATGGTGCGCACCAGGGGGCCGCGCTTGCCCTCCGGTCGCAGGGCCGCGTCGACGGGCCACAGGCTCCCTTCGGGCGTGGGCGCCGAGCAGGCCCGCATCGTGGCGGCAGCGAGGGTCGTGCCGATGCGCAGGGCGAGCTCTTCGTCGACGCCGTCAGCGGGCTCGGCCACGAAGATGACGTCGACATCGCTGACGTAGTTGAGCTCGCCACCTCCCGTCTTGCCCATGCCGATGATCGCGAGCCGGCACTGCTCGTGGCCTGGCCCGAACTCCTCGCGCGCGATGACCAGAGCGGCCTCCAGCGCGGCCTCGGCCAGCTCGGCCAGCGCCTCCCCCACGGCCGGCATCTCGGCCAGCGGGTCGGGCGCGGTCACGTCGAGCGCGGCGATGCGCAGCAGGCCGCGCCGGTAGGCCACTCGCAGGGCGTGCAGGGCCGGCACCTCGCCACGCCCGGGCCCGACCGCTGCGACCAGGTCGGCCCGCACCTGCTGACCACTGGGCCGTGTGGCCGCAGCCGCCACGAGCCAGTCGGCAGGATGTTTGACGAGGTGGTCGACGATGGCAGTGGAGGCGCCCAGCAGACCGAGCACGCGCGAGCGGGCAACCGGGTCGTCGGTCAGCGCGGCGCTGAGCGCCATGAGCCCGTGAACGGGCGCGTCGGGCTGGGTGGCCAGCGACTCCATCACCCGCACCAGACCGAGCAGGGCCTGGTCGGGATCGGCAGCGTCGCCGAGAGCCGAGAGCACCACCTCCGGCACTCCGGTGGGCTCGTCCTCACGACGAAGCGGGGCCAGCGCCCGGTCGTCGAGCAGGCCGGCGGCGCGCGGCACGTCGGCGAAGCCGACCCTGGCGAGGGCAGCTTCGACGGAGGAGGTTCGCGATGCCATTCTCGTCAGTGTCGACTCTCAGGACTGCCCGGGGCCGTCACAGGCGCGGCAGGTAGCGGTCGAGCTCGAACTTGCTGACCTCGTGCCGGTAGTCAAGCCATTCCTGACGCTTGTTGCGAAGGAAGAAGTCGAAGACGTGCTCGCCGAGGATGTCGGCCACGAGGTCGCTCTGTTCCATCACCTCGAGCGCACGACCGAGAGAAGCCGGCAACGTCTTGATGCCCATGGCGCGCCGCTCCGCATCGGTGAGTCCCCACACGTCGTCCTCGGTCTCCGGAGGCAGCTCGTAGCCCTCCTCGATGCCCCTAAGCCCGGCGCCGAGGATGACCGCGAAGGCCAGGTAGGGGTTGCAGGCAGGATCGAGCGAGCGCACCTCGATGCGGGTCGACTGGCCCTTGTTCGGTTTGTGCATCGGCACCCGAAGCAGGGCCGACCGGTTGTTGTGCCCCCAGGTCAGGTGCGCCGGAGCCTCACCGCCGCCCCAGAGACGCTTGTAGCTGTTGACCCACTGGTTGGTGACGGCGGTGATCTCGGCGCCGTGCACCAGCAGACCCGCCATGAACTGCCGACCGACCTTGCTCAGCTGGTACGGAGCGCCGGGCCCGAAGAAAGCATTGGTGTCACCCTCGAAGAGCGAGACGTGCGTGTGCATGCCAGAGCCTGGGTGCTCCGAGAACGGCTTGGGCATGAAGGTGGCGTAGATCCCCTGGGTGAGGGCGACCTCTTTGATCACGGTGCGAAAGGTCATGACGTTGTCGGCCATGCTGAGGGCGTCGGCGTAGCGAAGGTCGATCTCGTTCTGACCGGGCGCCCCCTCGTGGTGGCTGAACTCGACCGAGATCCCCATGCTCTCGAGCATCGTGATGGCGGCCCGTCGGAAGTCATGGCCGGTGCCGTGCGGCACGTGGTCGAAGTAGCCGGCGTCGTCGACCGGCACCGGGCGGCCGTCGGGGCCTCGGCCCGGCTCGAGCAGGAAGAACTCGATCTCCGGGTGCGTGTAGAAGGTGAACCCGAGGTCGGCGGCCTTGGTCAGTCCCCGCTGCAGCACGTTGCGCGGGTCGGCGATGCTCGGGCTGCCGTCGGGCAGCTGCAGGTCGCAGAACATCCGCGCCGTGCCAGGGGGGTCGCCGCGCCACGGCAGGATCGAGAAGGTGGACGGGTCGGGCTTGGCCAGCATGTCGGCCTCGTAGACCCGGGTCAGCCCCTCCATCGCAGAACCATCGAACCCGATGCCCTCGGCGAACGCCCCTTCGAGCTCGGCCGGGGCCACGGCTACCGACTTGAGGGTGCCCAGCACGTCGGTGAACCACAGACGGACGAAACGGATGTCGCGCTCTTCGATCGTGCGCAGCACGAACTCTTCCTGACGGTTCATGGGTCGATCCTGCCGCATCGAGGTTTCATCGGGGTGACGGCTCTCCTAGCTGCTGCTGTTTGAGTCTTGCTCTGCGACCGCCTGCTGCGAGCCGGTCGGAGGCCGGCCTGCCGGCACGGGCGTGGGCCCCCGGGAGCGATCCCCGGAGGCCCACGACGCTGGTGCGGTTCGGACCAGGTGCGGTGCGGTTCAGGTCACTTGGTGGTGACGCGAACGAGCATGTTCTCCTTGTTGCCCGAGGTCTGGACGACCTTGAGCTTGACACCCAGCCCGCTGACGGCTGTCGAGGCCCACGGGTTCGAGGCGTCCCAGTAGGCGAGCGGGTTCGTGTCGTCGAACGTCGGGATCGCCGGCGCCGACTTCAGGCTGACGCCGTACCCGTTGCGGTGGAAGGTCACGAAGTCCGTGCGCTCCTGACCGAACGTGGCGTCGAACGGCTGCCGGCGGTTGCCCAGCCGAGCACCGTCCGGGAACTTGATCGCCTTGGGGCGAGCGTCCACGGGCAGGATCAGACCGGCACCGGGGTGTGCGGAGGTGTTGTTGTTCGTCTGTTCCCCGTTGCTGAACCAGACCAGCAGGCCGTTCTGGTACGGGAAGCGCTCGACCCAGTCGGGGCGGGTGTTCTGCCAGCCGAAGTTGTACGGCCCCGTCTTCAGACCCTTGTCGTAGTTGCTGTAGACGCGGTTCTCGGCGTAGTAGACGTCCTGAACCTTCCGCGACGTCGTTCCGTCGATGATCGAGAAGCCACTGGCGACCCAGCTGCCGGCGCCGGCCTCGACGTCGTCGATGCTGCCGTTGACACCGTCCTGGGTGACCCAGATGTCGTCGATGTAGGCCTCGCTCTCGACGCCGCCGTCGGTGGAGACCCGGAAACGGAACTGCACCGACTGGCCCGCGTAGGCCGAGAGGTCCCAGCTCTTCTGGGCCCAGGCGAACGCACCGTCGACCGGGTCGCCGACCTTGGCCCACGTGGCGCCGTTGTCGGTCGAGACCTCGGCGTAGAGGAAGTCGTACTCGGTCTCGAGGTTGCCCTCGACCCAGGCGTTGACCGAGGCTGACGTAGCCGCGCCGGTCAGGTCGATCGTGGTGCCGAGCGTCGAGTTCATGTCGTTGCCGAGGCCGCTCCACCATTCAGCGGCGCCGGAGTGCGGGGTGTTCTTCTCGGTGAAGACATCCCGCTTCGGGAGCGGGACGACGATCGCCTGCGGCTTGACGCCGTAGGAGTTCTCGTCCTTGTTCTGCTTGTCTCGCACGACCTTGTCGGCGGGGCCGAGGTTGACGAGCTTGTTCTTGCCGTAGTCGACGGTCGTGTAGTCGAGCCAGCCGAGCTGCAGCTTCTCCCAGGGGCCCATGTAGCCGGGCTTGGTGCCGATGGCGTCCTTGCTCTGGTTGAGCCACGAGCCACCGCTCATCAGGGTCCAGAAGGCGGTGCCGTTGTCGCCGCCCGCGGTGTCGTACAGGTCGGGCAGACCGAGGTCGTGGCCGAACTCGTGCGCGAACACGCCCAGGCCGCCGTTCTCGGGCTCGGTGGTGTAGTCGCCGATCCACATGCCGGAGTCACCAAGCGGCACACCACCGAGCTTGTTGAAGCCGGGGCCCGTGCTGCCCTGGCCGTTGGAGTAGGCGTACCAGCGGTGCGACCAGATGGCGTCGGTGCCCTGCGCGCCGCCACCGGCCTCCTCGCCCTCACCGGCGTGGATGGCCTGGAAGTGGTCGATGTAGCCGTCGGGCTCGTTGAAGTTGCCGTCGCCGTCGTAGTCGTACCGGTCGACCTTGTCGAACTGCGCCAGGTAGGTCTTGACCTGGGCGTCGGTCTTGCCGGCGGCCTTCTGCGCGTTGTACCAGGCCGTCGCGGTGTCCTTGATGTAGCTCCAGTAGCCGTCGGACTGCGGAACAGTGTTCGACCCGTAGCGTGCCTCGTTGTAGGGCACGGTCACCCAGTCGGACACGTCGCCCTTGGCCACGAAGCGGCCGTTGCTCTGCTTGAGGTAGAAGTCCTTGAACGAGTCCTTCGCCCCGAACATCAGGTTCAGGAAGTGGTCTCGGCTGAAGTCGGGTACCCAGTAGGTCGAGTTGTCGTCGGTCGCGTTCTTGTCCCACACGCGGTCGGGCGAGGCGATCTCGTTGTGCACCGGGCCCGGGGCGGCCGCTTGGCCGGCCATGGTCTGGGTGCCGAAGTCGGTGAGGATCGTGAAGATGTCCTCCTCGCGGTCGACCGGGTAGTTGATGAAGCGCGACTTCTTGGCGTTCTTGCCGCGCTTGTCCTTGACCGTCGAGTCAACCTTGATGACGCGGTTGCCGTTGATCGTCGTGGTCGTGGCCTCGCCCTTGATGAGCTTGGTCACGGCCTCCTTCCGCTCCGCAGCGGCCTTGTCGGCCAGCGGGTTGGGCAGGTTGTCCGACCGGGAAGCCTGAGCGGCAGCAGGATCGCTGCTCACCGGGGCCTTCGGGCTGGGGGTTGCCTGAGCCTGGATCGGGGCGGTCAAGCCGGTGGCGACCAGCGCCCCGACTGCCAGTCCCGATACCGCGCTCCATTGGCGCTTGTTCAAGGTTCGTCCTCCTGGTTCCGAGCGCCGACGTGACGCCCTTGGAATAAGACCACGAGAGAGGGTCGAAAAGGAGGTTCCTTACCAAGAATTTGCCAAAGTTCCCTGTTCGCAGCCTGTCAGTTGCCCGAGAGCCCGGCCCCGAACCGCGAAATTTGTTGTGATCACGGCACTTGGCACACAGCGGGCGGTCAGAGCGGCGGCCCGCGTTGGCGACCGGTCGCTGCGGCTGTTGCGGGTCTCGCCCCCGGGATCACCGTGGCTCGGTCACGGAGGCCGTCTCACTATGCTCGGCCGCATGGCCGACGAGACGAGACCAGGGGTGCCAACGGGTTCCAGTGCGGAAGCTCTGGCACCCGACGAAGGCCAGCAGCCGGAAGCACCCAGCCCGTACGGCTCCGGCTCGCGCACGGCGAACCCCGTCTCCACGCCAGGGACCGCGCGCCGCAAGGTGCGCATCCCCCATCTGCAGGCCATGAAGGCCGACGGTCGCAAGTGGGCGATGCTCACGGCCTACGACATGTACTCCGCCGAGATCTTCGACGAGGCCGGCATCCCGGTGCTGCTCGTGGGCGACTCTGCCGGCAACAACGTCTACGGCTACGAGACGACGGTGCCGGTCACCCTCGATGAGATGGTGCCGCTGGTACGCGCGGTGGCGACCGCCGCCCGCTACGCCTTCGTCGTGGCCGACCTGCCCTTCGGCTCCTACGGCGGTTCAGTGGGGCAGGGTTTCGACTCGGCCGTCCGCATGATGAAGGAGGGCCAGGCGCACGCCGTCAAGCTCGAGGGCGGCGCGCCCATGGTGCCCCTCGTCACGACGCTGACCAGCGCCGGCATCCCCGTCATGGCGCATGTCGGTTTCACACCGCAGAGCGAGCACCAGCTCGGCGGCTACCGCGTGCAGGGTCGCGGCGACGGAGCCGACGATCTCGTGCGTCAAGCCCGAGCGCTCGAGCAGGCCGGCGCCTTCGCCGTCGTGCTCGAGATGGTTCCAGCGCCGGTGGCCGAGCGCGTCACCCGCGAGCTGAAGATCCCGACGATCGGGATCGGGGCCGGCCCGGGAACCGACGCCCAGGTGCTGGTCTGGAGCGACTTCGCGGGGCTGCGCGCCGGCAGGACCCCGCGCTTCGTGAAGAGGTACGCCGACCTTCGGGGCACGCTGCTCTCGGCGGCTCGTGCGTATGCCGCCGACGTTGAGTCGGGGGCCTTTCCCGACGCCGACCACTCGTTCGAGGCGTGAGACCCCAACAGACTGGGCCTCAGTCGGCGTCGCTGTCGTTGATGCCCTTCTCGTTCCAGCTGCGGTCGTCGCTGTCCCACTTCTCGGTGTTGGCCCGGGCCTTGTCGAGGGCTGCCTGCGCGTCGGCCTCGGTGGCGTACGGCCCGAGCACCTGCTCACCTCGACTGCGGTTCGCGTCGGTCTCGACCTTGCCGGTGTCGACGTTGTACCAGAAGCTCATCTTCCGCTCGTCCTCTCCGACCCAGCCGCAGACGTCCCTCGTGGACGCAGCCGGCTGACACCTAGACTCCAGCGTATGCCGCTCCTGCATGCCAGTGTGTCTCCGCACGCGATCAGTGCTCGCCGCTCCGTGCCCAGCTCGATCGAACGCCCCCACTATGTCGACGTGGCGGACCCGCGTGAAGACGGCGACGTCAAGACCAAGAACGCCGAGCTCATCGAGAAGATGCGCGATGCGGGTCGCATCGCAGCGCGAGCCATGGCCGCCGCCGCCGCCGAGATCGCCCCTGGAGTCACCACCGAACACCTCGACGCGGTCGCGCACGAGTACCTGCTCGACCACGGCGCCTACCCCAGCCCCCTCGGCTACAAGGCGTTTCCCAAGTCGGTGTGCACCAGCGTCAACGAGGTCATCTGTCACGGCATCCCCGACGCTCGCCCCTTGGGAGATGGCGACATCGTCAACATCGACGTCACGGCCTTCATCCACGGCGTGCACGGAGACACCGACGCCACCTACCTGGTGGGCGAGGTCGACGATGAGTCGCGGCTGCTCGTCGAGCGCACTCACGAGGCGATGATGCGCGGCATCCGCTCGGCGCGACCCGGTCGGCAGATCAACGTGATCGGCCGGGTGATCGAGAGCTACGCGAAGCGGTTCGGCTACGGGGTCGTACGCGACTTCACCGGGCACGGTATTGGTCTCGAGTTCCACTCCGGCCTCATCGTGCCGCACTACGACGCCGCCCCTTCCTACGCGACCGTCATCGAGCCCGGCATGACCTTCACGATCGAGCCGATGCTGAACCTCGGCACTGCCGACTGGGAGATGTGGGACGACCGCTGGACCGTCGTCACCAAGGACCGGCGCCGGTCGGCCCAGTTCGAGCACACGATCCTGATCACCGACGACGGCAACGAGATTCTCACCCTGCCGTAGGGTGTGGCGCGACGGCACCGGGGCCCGAGGCCCACCACCTGTGAGGAAGGTCGGATCAATGGCCAAGCACGGCAAGCCCCTGGGCATCGACATCGGCGGCAGCGGCATCAAGGGCGCGCCGGTCGACCTCGACAAGGGAGACTTCGCCGAGAAGCGCCTGAAGATCCTCACGCCCCGGCCCGCCACGCCGGATGCCGTGGCCGCGGTCGTCGACCAGATCGTCGACCACTTCGCGGAGCAGACCGGCGACTCCCCCATCGGGGTCACCGTGCCGGCCGTCGTCATTCGCGGCACGGTGCTCTCGGCCGCGAACATCGACCCGGCGTGGCTCAACACCGACGCCGAAGCCCTGATCCAGGAACACACCGGACGTTCGGCCACGGTGCTCAACGATGCCGATGCCGCCGGCCTGGCCGAGATGTACTACGGCGCCGCGAAAGGCGTCAGTGGCGTCGTCATCCTCACCACCCTCGGCACCGGGATCGGATCGGCGTTGATCACCGACGGCAAGCTCGTGCCCAACACCGAGCTCGGCCACCTCGAGATCGACGGCTACGACGCCGAACGTCGCGCCGCCTCGTCGGTGAAGGAGAACGAGGGTCTCTCCTGGGACGAGTACATCGAACGGCTTCAGGTCTACTACAACACGATCGAGAAGCTGTTCTCCCCCGACCTCATCGTTGTCGGCGGCGGTATCAGCAAGGACGCCGACGAGTTCCTGCCGAAGCTGAAGCTGCGGGCGGCCATCGTGCCCGCCCAGCTGCGCAACAAGGCCGGTATCATCGGCGCCGCGCGCCTGGCCACCGACCTGGCCTGAGTCGATCAGGCTCGACCTACACAAGTCTGGGGACCGCGACCTGGGCAGCAGAGCGTGCCCGGATCGCCGGCCACAGGGCGAGGCCGGCCGCCACGAGGAAGACCCCACTGACGGCTTCCGACCACGGGGTGGTGTCGTACGACAGACCCAGCAGTGCTCCAGCGATGAAGAGCTCGCCGAGGGGTGTACTGGCGCTGACCAGAACGGCGACCAACAGTCGCCACTGCATACCGGGGCGCGGATCAGCGTTCTGGGAAGCGAAGACCATGACGATCAGGGCGATCGGGCTGAGGAGCCACAGCCAGTAGACCCACTCCAGGCCTGGCCTCTCGACCACCCGACCCGAGAGACCCGAGAGCCCGGTCATCGCGGCTGTCGTCAGCAACGCGACGGCCAGGCCAGCGCCCAGAGGCAGCGTCACGGCCGTCCGGTTTGCGCCGGCGAGCAACCAGGGGAGAAAGAGCAGCGCAAGACTCAGGAGCACCATGCTCCCCGCCCCGACCTGAGCCGCGGCCCCGACGGGGACCCACGGCTCGCTGGGCGCCAGGAAGTCGTACCGATGGTCCTGAAGCGTGAGGCAGTCGGGGGCATCGAAGTCTCCGAGCCGACAAGCGGGCCACCACCGTTCGCGCGCCGCCAGGATCATGAGAACACCGGACCCCGAGAGCAGCACCGGCACCACGCCTTGCAGCGCCGTTCTCGCGGCATGGGCATCGCTGCGTGACATGGCCGTGACCGTACGGCAAGCCGGGCTGACAGATCTGCGAAACGGACGAACTGCGTGACGTGCAGCCGGCGACGTGCTCTCAGTTGGCCGTGAGGCTGGCGAGCAGCTCGGGCGCACGCCGTTCGTACACGCGCGCCCCCACCCGCACGCCGATCTCGAACAACAGCACGCCCCAGACGAGCCCGACAACCGCTCCCACCCACACCGCCCACACCGCGCCCGACCAGGCGAGCAGCGCGAGCACGATGGGTGGCGCCGACAGCACCACGCTGCTGAGCGCTGCCACGGTCTGGGCCGCGAGCGTGATGCCAGTCGCGCCGGGCGGTGTCGAGAAGGGGCTCTCCCCCGGCTTCGCCACCGGGTACGGCATCACGACGCTCAGCACGCTCGAGACGGCGTAAGCCGTGCCGAGCAGAGCCACGGACAGGCCCAGCACCACTGCCAGCAGGTCGAACCGGCCGGCCAGGGCGGCGCCCGCCACCGCGTAGACGACCACCAGCGGAACCGCGATCAGCAGGCTCGGCACGAGTCGACCGCGACGGTCGGCCAGGCCGGGCGTGCCCGCGGCCACGTGCATCCAGAACGCGTCGGCCTCGTACGCCACGGCATTGTGCTCACCCCAGGCCATCATGAAGGCGAGCAACGGCGCCATCAACAGCGTGACCCAGCGCACGTCGGAGGTGAAGTACGGGATGAGCAGGGCGAGCGGAACGAAGGGTGTGAGCAGCATCCCGGCCTGGTAGCGCGGGTCACGCCACCAGTAGACGAGCACCCGCATCGCCACCGCCCCGGTCGGGGTGTCGGGGCCTCGGTCGAGCAGGCCGAGGTCACCATCAGCGGCCGTGGCAGACCCCGAACGTGCCGCCGACCTCGGGTTCTCGACCTGACGGGTCAGCGCACGCAGCCACAGCGCCCCCAACGCCCAGAGGAAGGCGATGCCGAGTGCGAGTCGCAGCAGGCCGACAACGGTGTGCCCGAGGGCGACGTCTCCGGGGGCAGCCCAGGCCCAGCCCAAGGGCGTCCAGCCGGCCACCGAAGAGACCGACCGCACCACCGCCAGGTAGTCACCACCCGCGTTGGACAGCACGATCAGAACCGGTGAGAGGAGTACGAGCAGGATGAGGGCGAGCACGCCCATGACGTCGTTGCCTCGACGGCTCGACAGCGCCGCGGTCGCGACGGCCGAGACCCAGCGGCTCATCGTGACGGCGGTCAACACCCCGACCGCTGTCGACACGATGCCGACGAGCGTCGACAGCACCGTGTGCGACCACGCCACCATGACCCCCACCGAGATGAGCATCGTTGCGATGGCTGGCAACCCGACCAGCGCCCCAGCGATCAGTCCGATGGCCAGCTGTCGAGGAGGCACGGCGAACGTGGCGAAGCGCCCGGGGTCGAGCGTGGGGTCAGAGCCGAAGGAGAAGAGCGGAACGAGAGACCACAGCACCACGGCCACCGCCCCGGCCACCGGGATGATGTCGACTGCGAGACCGAGGTCGCCGCGAAGGCTGGCGGCGCCGAAGGCCATGGCCACGACGATGAACCCGAAGTAGACGACCGCCAACACGACCCCGATCGCCTGGGCGCGACTACGCCGAAACATGTTCCGCAGCAGGGTGAGCTTCAGTCTGACGAGGTGCGCAACCACGAGAGCCCCTCCACCTGGGTCGTCCCGCCGACGAGAGAGACGAAGCGCTGCTCGAGGCTCTGCCCCTCACGCACCTCCTCGATCTCTCCGTGGGCCAGCACCTGCCCGTCGGCGATGACCGCGACGTGGGAGCAGATGCGTTCGACAAGGTCCATGACGTGGCTCGAGAGGATCACGGTTCCGCCCGACCCCACGAAGTCGGCAAGGATGCTGCGGATCGTCGCCGACGACACCGGGTCGACGGCCTCGAAGGGTTCGTCGAGCACCAGCACCCGTGGGCCGTGGATGAGGGCCGAGGCCAGGGTGACCTTCTTGGTCATGCCCGCCGAGTAGTCGACGACGAGCTTGCCCTGCGCCGACGCCAGCCCGAGGGCATTGACCAGCTCGGTGGCCCGCTCGGCCGCGACCTCGCGCGACATGCCCCGAAGCAGACCGGAATAGGTGATCAGCTGCAGGCCGGTCAGCCGGTCGAAGGTGCGCAGACCATCGGGCAGGATGCCGAGCAGCCGCTTCGCCGCGACCGGGTCGGCCCAGACGTCGTGGCCCAGCACGAAGGCCTGCCCCACCGATGGGCGGAGCAGACCCGTGACCATCGAGAGCGTCGTCGTCTTGCCGGCACCGTTCGGCCCGACCAGGCCGAAGAACGAACCACGCGGAACGTCGAGGTCGATGCCCTTCACGGCGATGACGTCGCCGAAGCGCTTGCCCAGGCCGCGGATGGCCACCGCCGGCCCGGCGGCGGGACCGCCTCGAGGGGCGGGAAGGTCGGCAGGTGCGGTGGCTCCGGTGGCGGGCATGCCCCTGTTCGTGGTCTGCGACTCGGTCATGCTCGGCTCGGTCATGGCTTCCCCTGTCTCGCTCTCCGCACCCAGCCCGGCCCTCAGAAGGTGGCCGACTCGGCGTCCCTGAGGTCGACGTAGGTCAGCCCGTCGACCCCGCTGAACGTCTCGATGTGGGTTGCGTACATGCGTCGACCCGCCTCGGACAGCAGCGCGTCGTGAATCGGGATGAAGACCTTCGGGGCGATGCGCGCGACGAACGCTATGGAGTCACGGCTGGCGGCCCACGGCGCGTTGAGAGGGTGGGCAAGCACGTCGACCTCGCCCGGTTCGGCGTCGTAGGCGTCACCGGGGTGGAAGAGGGTCGGCTCACCCTCGGCGCGGAAGACGAACCCGATGTTGGGGATCTGAGGCATGGCCTCATGGTTGAAGGCGTGCAGCACTCCCACCGGCGACACCGTGAGATCACCGACGGCGAACGGCTCGCCCTCGGCGGTGGGCACGGCCGCCAGGCCCTCTTCTCGCAGCTTCTGGGCGGTGAGGGGGTCGGTGTAGACCTCGGCGCCCGGGTTGGCCCGGATGAGCGCCGCCGCCGGCCCCGGGTCGAAGTGGTCGCCGTGGTTGTGGGTCACCACGATGGCGTCGAGGTCGCGCAGCTCGGCGAAACCCTTGGAGAAGCTGCCCGGGTCGACGAGCACCCGGCGGTCGGCCGCCTCGATGAGAAGGCAGGCGTGTCCGAGATGAGTGAGGCGCATGCCTCCACCTAATCACGGCTCTTGTGGCGAGCCCCTGTCTGTCAAGGTGACGCGCTGACCGACGCTCGGGCATCGACTGCGACAGCTCGGGGTGGGTGCCAGACCACTCGCTGCTGCGCGCCCACGAACCGGTGCTGATGCTGACCGCCGGTGAGTACTTCGTGCCGGTGGCGGTGGACGGCTTCGTGTCACAGTCCCAGCTCTTCGTGCGCGACCTCGCTGACAACGCCGCCGTGCTGGCCACCCCGGGCACCCTCGACCTCGACCGGCTGGCCCGACGCGGTGCCGAGCACGACGGCCCCGGCCTGTCACTCAGCGGCATCATCGCGCCGACCACCCTGTCGGGTCGGTTCCGCGCCTGGCTGCCCCAGCCTCGACCGAGCTTCCGTGCCGGCAGCCGCCTCGCCCAAGTGGGGCTGGTCGGCCGCTCGGTCGACATCCTCAGCCGTCTCTCGCTGTTGGTTCGCGGGACCGTTCCCGGAGGCAGCGCCGGCGACTCGCTGGTGGCCCAGCAGCAGCACTTCGCGCCGGAACGCCCCACGTACTACGGCCGGGTGGTGCGCGACAGCGGGTGGGTCGTCTGCCAGTACTGGTTCTTCTACTCCTTCAACAACTGGCGGTCGGCGTTCTCCGGCGTCAACGAGCACGAGGGTGACTGGGAGCAGGTCACCGTCTACCTCGATGGGAGCGCGACCGGCGGCGTCGATGGGCTCCCGCAACCGCGATGGGTGGTCTTCTCGGCCCACGACGAGAACGGCGACGACCTTCGGCGCCGCTGGGACGACCCAGACCTGCGCAAGCAGGGCGAGCGGCATCCGGTGGTGTTCGTCGGGGCCGGGTCGCACTCGGGTGCCTACCTGCCCGGCGACTACCTGATCACCGTCGTGCCCCCGTCCTGGGGCGGGGTGCTGCCCTTCATCAGCCGGGTGGCCCGAATCGCGACCCCTTGGTCCAGGGCGGCTCAGGGCACTGGCTTCGGCCTTCCTTACCTCGACTACGCCCGCGGCGACGGCGACGCCATCGGGCCCGGGCACGAGCGCGAGTGGACTGGGGTCGTCATCGACGAGCAGACCCCGTGGGTGCGTGACTACCGCGGCCTCTGGGGTCATGACAGCCGCGACGCGTTCGGCGGCGAGCGGGGCCCGGCCGGGCCCCGCTACGAACGTGACACCACGGTTCGGCAGTCGTGGGGGGACCCGGTCGGCTGGGCCGGCCTGGCCAAGGTGGCGCCCAACTCCGCAGTCGAGCTTGAGCACGTCGAGACCAGGGTCGATCAGATCGAGGTGGAGCTCGGGCTGCTGAACGACGAGATTGAGCAGTCCCGCCACGACCTGACGGCCCGCGCGGCCGGGCTCGACCCGTCGACCCCCGTGGTGCGCGCCATGGCCGAGCGCGAACGCGAGCTCGTGACCACTCGGATGCGTGCGGTCCGTCTGGGCGACGAACGGGCCCAGCTGGTTCGGGAGATACGGGACGGCATCCGGCCCACGTCACCTCACAGCCACCTGACCCACCGACGGCTACCGATAGCCCTGGCCGAGCGAGGTAGGGCGCGGTTTCTGGCCGTGTGGGCCGTCGTCAGCACACCCCTGGTGCTGTTGCTGGTCGGTTCGCTCTTCCGGGTCGACAGCACCGGCCGTCAGATCACCGCCTTCGGCGCCCTCGTCATCGTGCTGTCGGTCGAGGCGTTCGGCTGCGGCTACCTCCTGGCGTACATCGTGCGCGTGCTGCTGCTCGTCGCGTTGGGCTCGCTCCTCGTGCTGCTCCTCGGCGCGTGGCAGACCGTGCTGTGGGTGCTGCTGTCGACCCTTGCAGTTCTCGTGCTGCTGGTGAACGTCAGGGACGCGGTGCGACGCTGACCGCACTCGGGCCTCAGACGTCGATGCTCGACAGGTCGCCGTAGCGGGCGCCCGACACCGACTGGCTCGGCACGGCGGCGTCGATGGCGGTCAGATCGTCGGTCGTGAGCGCGATGGCGGCCGCCCCGACGTTCTCCTCCAGGTAGCGCACCCGCTTCGTGCCGGGGATGGGCGCGATGTCATCGCCCTGCGCCAGCACCCAGGCCAGTGCGAGCTGCCCGGCCGTAGCGCCCTTGGCCTCGGCGAGGGCCCGCAGCCGCTCGACGAGGGCGAGGTTGGCCGACAGGGCTGCACCCTGGAAACGAGGGAAGTAGGCGGTGCGACGCGAGTCGGACTCGTCGAGGTCGTCGGGCGAGGTGATGGCACCGGTGAGGATGCCGCGGCCGAGGGGCGAGTAGGGCACCAGCCCGATGCCGAGCTCGCGCAGCGTCGGCAGGATCTCGTGCTCGACGTGGCGGGTGAAGAGCGAGTACTCGGTCTGCAGCGCGGTGATCGGGTGAACCGCGTGGGCGCGTCGGATCGTGTCCGGTGAGGCCTCCGAGAGACCGAGATGCGTCACCTTGCCGGCCGCGACCAGCTCGGCCATCGCGCCCACGGTCTCCTCGATCGGCACGTTCTGGTCGACGCGGTGCTGGTAGTAGAGGTCGATGTGGTCGACGCCGAGTCGCTGGAGGCTTGCATCGGCGGCGCGGCGCACGTACTCCGGTCGGCCGTTGACACCGAGTCGGGTGCCGTCTGCGGCGCGCTCGTTGCCGAACTTCGTGGCCAGCACCACCTGGTCTCGGCGATCGGCGATGGCGCGCCCCACCAGCTTCTCGTTGGTGAACGGCCCGTACATGTCGGCCGTGTCGAGAAAGGTCACGCCGAGCTCGAGGGCGCGGTGGATCGTCGCGGTGGCCTCCGCTTCGTCGCCGGTGCCGTAGAACTCCGACATACCCATGCAGCCGAGGCCGACGGCCGAGACGTCGAGGGGGGCTTTGATGCCGAGCGTACGGGTGGCCAGGGAGTGCTGGTTCGTGGTCATGCGCCCAGTCAAGACCCTCGAGCGCACTCGAGGTCAAGCGGATGCCGGACCGTCACCCGACGACCCGGCCCAGACCCTGCTCTCACCCTGTTCCGCTTTCGGCCGGCTCCAGCCTCGAGAGATAGAGGCCGATCTTGTTGTCGATCGCCCCCAGGTGGTCGGTCACCTCGGCGAGCTGGGCCAGCACCCTGGCCCGGTGCGCCTGCAGCAGGGCAAGTCGTTCCACCTCGTTGCCGTCACCCGCGCGGCACAGCGCTGCGTAGGCCTTGACTTCCCGGATCGACATCCCGGTCGCCCGAAGCCGCCTGAGCATCGTGAGCCAGCGCAGCTCGTCTTGGGAGTAGACGCGGTGCCCCGAGCTCGACCGGCCGACCTGCCTGAGCATCAACCCGTCGCGCTCGTAGTAGCGCAGAGTGTGCACGCTGAGGCCGACGCGCTCGGCCGCCTCCGCGATCGACAGCTCGAACAGAGGTCTCGACAAGATGGTCACACCAGATCCTGCATCTTCGAGCACGCTCTAGGTCAAGTACCGAACCCCAGCCGAGGTCAGGGCCGGATGGCGTCGGGCCGTGACGGCATCCGGCCCCCTTCAGCGTTCCAGTCCGGTGTTCACGGCCTCGATGATGCGCGGGCGCAGCTCGTGCGGGTCGATCACCGCGTCGACCGAGCCCACCGAGACAGCGCGGTGGATGCTGTGCACCCGGTCGAACTCCGATGCGACCTCGCCCAGCTTCTCGGAGCGCACCGCACCACGCAGCTCGGCCATCTCGGCCACGAGCGAGGCCCCCTCGACGCCGGTCGACCCCGCGATCCTCGCCTCTAGATCGGCCACGCGAGAGTCCGCCGCCGTGCGCGAGTCGACCACTCGTGAGAACACCACGGCCGCCGCCGGGGCTCCGCCGATCACCGATGCGAACGAGCCCTCGACGGCGAGCACGGTCATCCGCGGGTTCAGGGCCTTGGAGAACACGACGAACGCGCCGCCGTGGTAGCGCGAGACGACCGTGAACACGATCGGCCCACCGAAGTTGACGATCGCTCGGCCGATCTCGGCGCCGTACTCCAGCTGCAGGCTGCGCATCGACTCGGGCGACCCGTCGAACCCCGAGAGGTTCGCGAGCACGACGACCGGCCGGTTGCCGCTCGCGGCGTTGATCGCCCTGGCGACCTTCTTCGACGACCGCGGAAAGAGTGTGCCGGCGGTGTAGGTGTCAGGCCCGTCGGTGGGCGGGAAGCCCCGACGCGGAACGTTTCTCGACTCGATACCGATGAGGCAGACCGGGATTCCGCCCAGGTGGGCGTCCTGCACCACGGCCGTCTCGGCGTCGGCCATGCCGGCCCAACGCTCGAGCGGCTCGCGGTCCTGGTCGGCGACCGCCCGCATCAGGGTGCGGATGTCGAAGGGCTTCTTGCGGTCGGGGTTGGTGCTCGCCGCGAAGATGTCGCCCACCGTCGCGAAGCCCGACTCGGCTGGGTCGTGGGGGTAGAGCGTCACGTCGCGGTCGGTCGGGTCGTCGCTGGTGGCGTTGCGCGGGCGACTCTCACCGGGGGCGATGTACGAGTGCTCGTAGTGGGTCATCAGAATCTCGCGCGCACCGGCAAGGTTCGGAGCCCAGTACTGCGCCTGGCCGTTCGGCCCCATCACCCGGTCGTAGCCTCCGATGCCGAAGTTGTCCTCGGCCGAGACTCCGCCCGAGAAGTCGAGCGACTGCTTACCCGTGAGCACCATGGCGCTGTCGGGAGTCATGATGAGCACACCCTTCGTGTGCATCAGCATCGTCGCCTCGGCGTTCCAGTAGGGCTGGGCACCGACGTTGATCCCGGCGACGACGATGTTGATCTCGCCGCCGGCCTGGGTGAACTCGATGATGCGCTTGAGGGCGCGGGCCACCCAGTCCATGTTCTCGGTGCCCGAGTCCATCGAGATGCGCGCGCCGGCCGAGAGCGAGTACCACTCGAGCGGCACCTGCAGCCGTTCGGCGAGGTCGATCGCCGCGATGACGCGTACGCACTCCGCCTCGGCGACCGACCCGAGCGAGCGCAGCGGGTCGCCGCTCAGCACGACGCGTTTGACTCCCCCCGGATGCCGCACGGTCGGCGAGGTGACGACGGCGACGATGATGCCGGCCTTGTTCAGGCCGAGCGCACGATCGACAGGCACCAGCAGCCCTGAGTCGTCGAGGTCGTGCACGATGACGGAGCCGCCGTCGCCCGCGATCATCGACTGCACCTCGTAGGGGTAGACCAGCCCACGACGACGCAGGCGCACCACCTTGGAGGTGTAGTC
>JBBSTU010000038.1:0-23857 GCA_038235595.1 Actinomycetales bacterium
AGACCACACTGTTCGTGCACCCGCGCACCGTCGCCCTCGAGAGCCTCGGTGCCGGCCTGCTGCGCGACCTCGAGGGCGCCACCACCGAAGACCTGTCGATGAGCGACCTCGCCTTTCACGCCCTGCGCGAGTACCAGCCCGGTGACGACCGCCGCTACATCCACTGGCGCAGCTCGGCCAAGGCCGGCCGGCTGCTCGTGCGCCAGTTTCTCGACACCCGCCGCTCGCACGTGTCGGTGCTCGTCGACCCCGACCCCGAGCAGTACCGCTCCGGCCACGGCAAGACCGGGCAGACCGACCGCGAGGTCGTGCGCGACGTGATGGCGGCAAACGCACCCACGGCCATCCAGGCCGACGTTGAGGCCGCCATCTCGGTCGGCAGCTCGATCATGGTGCGGGTCATGCTCGACGAGCAGGACGCCACCATCGTGTGCGGCGACCAGCGCGTCACCAAGGCGGTGCCCCAGGTCGGACTCGACGCGATGAGCCGGGTCGTGCCCGGCCCCGTCGACTTCTTCGCCATGTCGCTGGATGCCGCTGACCTGGCCCCCGACACGAGCACCGTCTTTCTGGTCACCGGCCCCCACCGCCCGTTCATCGAGCTGCAGCGCGCCGCCGGGCAGTTCTCGCAGGAGGTGGCCAAGGTGGTCGTCGTCATCGACCCGCAGGCCGACCACGGCATCCGCCGCGGTGGTGGCCTGCTCATCCTCACCCTGAGCCGCCTCGAAGACCTGCGGCTGCTGCTCGTCGCGGGGGTGTCGCGATGACGGGTCAGCCGACCGGCTCCTCGGCCGAGCGCCCGACGGCCGGCGGTCGCTCCGCTGTCCCGTCCGTCAACCCGGCGATGGCCGGACCGACGCCCTCGATGTTGACCAAGCCGCCCACCCTCCGCGAGAAGGCGGCCGCACAGGTGGCGCGGCTGCGACCGAGCCCCGCGCACCTGATCGACGCCGGCTTCACCACGGCCCTCGTCGGCCTCGCCCTCATCGGCTTCCGCACCACCTTCTTCGGCCTCGGCTGGTTCTGGGTCGGCCTGGCGGGCCTGGTGATCGGCCTGGTCATCACCCACGTCACGGCGACCTTCCGGGTGCCCGGCATCCTCACCGGCCTCGCCGTGGCCCTCGCCTACCTGCTGCTCGCCGGGCCGATCGCGACCCGCGAAGACCTGCTGCTCGGGTTCGTGCCGTCGGGCTCGACCTTTGCCGGGGTGGCGCACATGGCGGTGCCCGGGTGGAAGGAGCTGCTCACGGCGCTCCCACCGGTCGACTCGGAGGGGCCCTACCTGGCACTGCCCTTCCTCTTCGGGCTCGTCGGCGCGGCACTCACCTACGGCGTCGCCCGCCGGTGGCCCGGCGCCGTGACCGCCCTCGTCACGCCGGTCGCCCTGCTCGTCACGTCGCTGCTGCTCGGCACGCTGACCGCCGCGGCGGTCGCCTTCCAGGGTGCTCTCTTCGGCCTCGTCGCGATCGGCTGGGCGGCCCTGCGCAGCAACCGCAACCGCCCGGCCCTGCAGAACGGCGCGGCCCGCACGACCCGAGCCGTGACCACGGCCGCGCTGCTCGCGGTCGCCACCGTCGGCGGGTTCTTCGTCGGCCCACACCTGCCCGGCGCCGATGCCGCCGGGCGCACCGTGCTGCGCACCGGGCTCACCCCGCCCTACGACGTCACGGCGTTCCCCAGCCCGCTGGCCGGGTTCCGGCAGTACACCGAGCCGAACACCTCGAAGCTCTTCACGAAGACGCTGCTCACCGTGCAGGGGCTGCCGGCCGGAACGCCGGTGCGCTTCGCCACGCTCGACTCCTACGACGGGTACGTGTGGGGGGCGGGCAACGCGGCCGACCTGGGCACCGGCACGGCGGGAACCAGCTTCCGCAAGGTCGGCACCCACATCGCACCCGCCGACGAGGGCCTGCGCGCGGGCCAGGCGGTCACGGCCACCGTCACCGTGCCGGCGGGTGGCTACGGCGACGTCTGGCTGCCGACGTTCGGCACCGTCACCGGCCTCGAGTTCACCGGCAACCGCTCGAAGGCGCTCGACGACGAGCTGCGGTTCAACATCGACACCAACACCGGTGTGCTGCCCGAGAAGCTGCAGCCCGGCGACTCCTACACGGTCACCGCCTACGTACCGGCTCAGACCGCCCCGCCCGCGAACGTCGAGACCGGCTCGGGCCCGCTCGACGGCATCGACACCGAGTCGCTCAACTTCGTCAACGACCGGCTCGACGCCTGGACCGGCCGGGTCGACGGCAGCTGGCCGAAGGTGCTGGCCATCGCCAAGGCCATGCAGGACGGCGCCTACACCGACGGTGGCGCGCCCGGCGACTACCAGAACAAGTTCCTGGCCGGGCACAGCCTGCGCCGGATGACCCAGTTCGTGAAGTCGACCCAGCTGGCCGGCAACGACGAGCAGTACGCCTCGGCGCTCGCGCTCGCCGCCAACCGCATCGGCATCCCGACCCGGGTCGTCGTCGGCGCCATCCCCAAGGTGGCCGGCGCCGTCAAGGGCAGCGACGTGCACGCCTGGGTCGAGGTGCGCCTCGCCGACGGCACCTGGCAGTCGGTGCTGCCCGCCCAGTTCCTGCCCGACCGCAACAAGAAGCCGCAGCAGCTGATCCAGAAGTCGCAGGAGAAGAAGACCGGCGCTCAGGTGCCGCCACCAGCGGCCAACAACCCGCCGAGCGTGCTCCAGGGCCCCGACCAGGCCCAGAACGCCACCCAGCTCAAGGCGCCGCCGAAAGACGAGAAGAGCCCGCTCGACCCGAGCAACTGGCCCGACTGGCTGCGCTGGCTGGTCTTCTTCTTCGTGGTTCCACTGCTGGTGCTGCTCGCTGTCTACGGCCTGATCCGACTCACGAAGTGGGTGCGCCGGCGGCGTCGCCGCACCCGTGGCAGCACCGCGCACCGGGTGACCGGTGGCTGGCGCGAGGTGGTCGACACCGCCCGCGACCTTCGGATGCCGCTGCCCGCCAGGGGAACCCGCCTCGAGGAAGCTCGTTCGCTCGAGCTGCACGTGACCGGTCCACCGCCGACGCCGGTCAGCCCGGTCGTCGACGGCGCGCTGATGGGCGCCCCGGTCGCGGTCCCGGCGCCCGCCACACCGCAGCCGGCCGTTGCGGCCGTGGCCGGCGGTCCCAGCCCGCAGGTCGCGGGAGGCACGGTGGTCGCAAAAGCGGGCATGGGCCTGGTCACCCTCGCCACGTCGGCCAACACCCACGTGTTCGACATCGACCCGCCGACCACCGAGGAGGTCGACGCCTTCTGGGCCGACGTCGCCACGGCCCGCAAGGCGATCCGGGCCGAGAACACCTTCTGGCAGAAGGTGCGCGGCGACGTGTCACTCCGCACCTTCCGTGAGGGACGAACTGCGAACCCGCCGCCGACGGCCAAGCGCTCTGGGCGCCGAGCGGCCGGAGCCGCACGGGGCACCTCCGCGCCGACCACCTCTCGCCAGCTCGGTAAGCGGGGACGCTCGTGAAGCTGAAGTTCGTGCTGCGCTCCGGCGGCCGCGAGACCGACCTCGTCGCCACCACCGACTCGGCCACGACCGTCGGTGACCTCGCCGGCTTCGTCGCCGCCTCCGATCCGCACCGCTCGAGCGTGCTTGGGGCCGACCACGCCATGACCCTCGTGCTCGTCGACCACGAGATGCGCAGCCTCGACGCCCGGGCCACCGTGGCCGAGAGCGGTCTGCAGTCGGGGATGCGCGTCAGCGTGACCCGGGCGGGCGAGGGCTTCGTCGACCGCGGCCGCCCGGCCGCCGTCGTCTCCATCCGGTCGGGGCCCGATGCGGGGCGTGAGGTGCAGCTCTCGCGCGGCACGGCGTACGTCGGCCGCGGTCGCGGGTGCGAGGTGCAGCTGACCGACGAGTCGGTGTCGCGCAAGCACGCCAAGCTCGTCGTGCAGGAGGTCGTCGAGGTAGTCGACCTCGGCTCGGCCAACGGCATCACCGCGGCCGGTCAACAGGTCGCCCGGGCCCAGCTGAAGAGCGGCGACATCGTGCGGCTGGGTGAGACCGAGCTGGAGGTTCACCTGCACGGTGACGGCGCCGTCAGCCGCCCCGGCAGCGGCGTGCTGTCGGGGGATGCCGGCACGGTCTCCTTCTCGCGCTCTCCGCGGGTGGCGCCGCTGTTCGAGGGCCAGGAGTTCCAGGTGCCCGAGCTGCCCGAGCGCGGCAAGGGGAACCCGCTGCCCCTCATCGCGATGATCGTGCCGCTGCTCATGGGGGCCGTGCTGTTCGCCGTCACCAAGAGCCCCTACTCGATCATCTTCATGCTGATGATGCCGCTGATGATGGCCGGCACCTACATGGAGGCGCGCCGTCAGCAGAAGAAGGACTTCGTGCAGGCGATGATCGACTTCAAGGAGGACATCGGCCTGCTGTCCGACCGCATCCGCGCCATGGCCGACACCGAGGTCGGGGTGCGTCGCGGTGAGCACCCCAGCGGCGGTGACTGCCTCCTCGCCGTGCGTGACCGGTCGGCCCTGCTCTGGACCCGTCGGCGTGACGGCCACGGCTACGGCGAGCTGCGGTTCGGCCTCGGCACCCGACCCTCTCGCTCGACGATCAAGATGCCCGCCGTGGGCCGGTCGAAGGCCGAAGCCTGGCTCGAGGTCTCCGACAACCTCAGCGGGCTCGAGGTCGTGCACGACGTGCCGGTGGTCGCCACCCCGCTCGTCGACGGCGCCCTCGGTATCGCCGGGCCGCGCCGCACCTCGCTCGACGCGGCCCGCTCCCTCGTGCTCCAGGCAGCCGCGCTGCACTCCCCGGCCGAGCTGGCCGTGTGCGCCTTCGCCTCCGGCGGGTCGGCCCGGGACTGGGACTTTCTCAAGTGGCTGCCCCACACGAGCTCGCCGCACAGCCCGGTCGACACGGGGCACCTGGCCGGTTCGACGCCGGCCTGCTCGGCGCTCGCCGACGCCCTCGAAGACCTCATCGCCTCCACGGGGGCTGCGAGCCCACCGAAGGCAGCGGGAGGCGCCGGTAGCAAGGGTGGCGACCCGGCATCCGGAGCACGCGAGCGCCCCACCGTGCTCGTGCTCGTCGAGAGCGACGCGCCCATCGACCGCAGCCGTCTCGTCGCGATCGCCGAGCGCGGCCACCGGCACGGCATCATCGTGGTCTGGGTGGCCGAGACCCAGACCTTGCTGCCCGCCGCGTGCCACACCTTCCTCGTCGTCGCCGACGACGAGACCTCGCTCGCCGGCTACGTGCACCAGGGCGATGAGGTGCGACCCGTGGCGGTCGACCGGGTCAGCTACGACGAGGCGATGGCCGCGGCCCGGCTGCTCGCGCCCGTCGTCGACTCCGGTGTGCCCGTCGACGACGACAGCGACCTGCCTCGCACGGTGTCGATGCTGACCCTGGCCGGCACCGACCTCGCTCGGGCCGAGCAGGCGGTGGTCGAGAAGTGGGGAGAGTCGCGCTCGATCCTCACCGGCCCGTTCGCCCCGGCGGTGCTGCCCCGCAAGCCCGGCAACCTCCGGGCGGTCATCGGGCAGTCGAGCCAGGGCACCTTCTCGGTCGACATTCGCACCGACGGGCCGCACGCGCTCGTCGGCGGCACGACGGGCGCGGGCAAGTCCGAGCTGCTGCAGTCGTGGATCCTGGGCATGGCGGCGGCCCACTCGCCGCAGCGGGTCACCTTTCTGCTCGTCGACTACAAGGGCGGCTCGGCCTTCCGCGACTGCGTCAACCTGCCGCACACCGTGGGTCTGGTCACCGACCTCTCGCCGCACCTCGTTCGTCGGGCCCTGGCGTCACTGGCCGCCGAGCTGCACTACCGCGAGCACCTGCTCGCCCGGCACAAGGCGAAAGACCTGCTCGAGCTCGAGCGCCGCGGCGAGGTCGACGCCCCGCCGTCGCTCATCCTCGTCGTCGACGAGTTTGCCGCGCTGGTGCAGGAGGTGCCCGAGTTCGTCGACGGCGTCGTCAACGTGGCCCAGCGGGGCCGCTCGCTGGGGCTGCACCTCATCCTCGCCACCCAGCGGCCGGCCGGCGTGATCAAGGACAACCTGCGGGCCAACACCAACCTGCGCCTCGCCCTGCGGATGGCCGACGAGAACGACTCCGAAGACGTGCTCGGCTCCAAGGAGGCCGCCTTCTTCGACCCCGCCCTGCCCGGCCGCGCCGTGTCGAAGACCGGGCCGGGCCGTCTCGTGCCCTTCCAGGCCGGGTACGCCGGAGGCTGGACCTCCGACGTGCCGCCGCCGCCCGACATGAAGGTCGAGACCCTGACGTTCGGCGCGGGGGTCGTGTGGGAGCCACCCGCGGACGACGCCCGCGACGACACCGACGACCTCGGGCCGACCGACATCCAGCGTCTCGTCGCGTCGATCGACCGGGCCTCGACGCTGGCCGAGCTGCCCAAGCCGCGCAAGCCGTGGCTGCCCGACCTGCGCCCGGTCTACGACCTCGCGTCGCTGCCCACCGGGCGACGCGACGACGAGCTCGTCTTCGGGGTGGCCGACGACCCCGACCGGCAGGCCCAGCCCGAGATCTCGTTCCGCCCCGACAAGGAGGGCAACATCGCCATCTACGGCTCGTCCGGCTCGGGCAAGTCGGTGTTCCTGCGCAGCATCGCCGTCGCGGCCGGTTACACCGTGCGCGGTGGGCCCTGTCAGGTCTACGGGCTCGACTTCGGCAACCGGGGGCTGGCCATGCTCGAGGCGCTGCCGCACGTCGGCTCGATCGTGCCGGGCGGCGACCACGAGCGCGTCACCCGGCTGCTGCGGATGATCCGCTCGACCATCGACGAGCGCGCCAGCCGCTACTCGGCCGTGAGCGCGTCGACCGTCACCGACTACCGCCGCCTCGGGGGCCGGCCCGACGAGCCGCGCATCATCGTGCTCATCGACAACATGACCGCGTTCCGGCAGGCCTACGAGGTCGGGGGCCGGTTCCAGTGGCTCGACGTGCTCGCTGGTCTGGCCGCCGACGGCCGACCCGTCGGCGTGCACTTCGTCATCGCCTCCGACCAGCGCACCGGCCTGCCGACGAACCTCGCGGCCGCGGTTCAGGGTCGGATCATCCTGCGGATGAGCAACACCGACGACTACAGCGTGTTCGGCGTGCCGGGTGATGTGTTGACGATGGCCTCACCCCCGGGCCGCGGCCTGATGAACGGCTCGGAGGTGCAGGTGGGGGTGCTCGGCGGTTCGAGCGACGTCACGGTGCAGGCTGCCGCCGTCGAGGCTTTCGCGGCCGCCACCCGCAAGGCCGGCGTCGGCTCAGCGCCGCCGATCGAGAGCCTCGCCTTAGACATCCCGCTGGCCGACCTACCGCCCGAACACGGCGGCCGCCCGGTGATCGGCGTCGCCAGCTCGACCCTCGAGCCCTACGGCTTCGACCCCAAGGGCACCTTCGTCATCACCGGGCCGTCGGGGTCGGGGCGCACCACCGCGATGGCCGCCACCGCCGCCGGCCTCTACCGGTTCAGCTCGGCTTCGGCGCTCTACCTGATGACGCCGCGGCGCAGCAGCGAGCTGCTCGGCCTCGGGGTCTGGGCCGAGACCGCGGTCGGGGGCGAGGCCACCACGGCGCTCGCCAACCGGTTGGCCGACGACATCGAGCACGGCCGCATCACCGCGCCGGTGGCGGTGTTCGTCGAACGCATCGACGACCTCGCCCCGGCCGGCGCCGAGAACGCCCTCACCACGCTCACCAAGGCCTGCGTCGACAACGACCAGTTCGTCGTGGCCGAGGGCGAGGCAGCGTTCTTCAGCAGCAACTTCGGCATCCAGGCGCTGCTCAAGACCTCCCGCTCGGGGCTCGCCCTGCACCCCGACGGCAACGAGGGCCTGTCGGTGTTCAAGGCCAACCTGCCCTCGCTCAACCGAGCCGAGCTGCCGCCGGGCCGCGGGTTCGTCGTCGAGAAGGGCAAGTTCGAGCTGCTCCAGGTGGCCCTCCCCTGACCCCAGCAACATTTAGCGTAGTCGTCAAGCACCCCTGACTGCAGTCGCCGATGGTTGTCGACTGCTCGGTGTTGCAGGGGCGGTGGGCCGGGCAGGGCTCGAGTCAGGGTTTGGCGATGTCGGCGGGCTGGTCGCTGAGCTGGGGCTTCAGGGCCAGCCACTGCCGACCCGAGAGGATCTGGGAGCTCTGGGCGAGACGAAAGGCCGTGGCAGCCGAGCTGGCGCTGAGCGGAACGCCGCTCCATCCCACGTAGGCCACCAACCCGGGCGAGGGCTCCCAGGCCACGGTGCCGTTGCCGCCGGCCACCGTCGACGCGACGGCCGGGGCCTGCTGCACGTTGCCCATCACGGTGACGGTGCCGGCGTACAGCGCGTCCTCGAAGCTGCCGCCCCGGGCCAGGCCGGTGTAGGTCATGCCGAGCGCCCCTTGGTAGTAGCGCAGCTGATGCACGAGCGGCATCCGAGACGGGGAGCGGCTGATGACCGTGAAGCGCGGTGGCGGCGCCACCTGGGGGCGACCCTCGACGACCCGGGTAGCGGCGGCGATCTGGGCAAGTAGGGCCACAGGGAGGTCTCCGCGCACGCGGGCGTGCTGCCCGCCCAACGGCCAGACGATCTGGCCGGCCGTGGCCACGCCGTCAACCGGGCCGACCGACACCCGGTTCCGGTTCTCTCGCGGGGCCGCGGGCACCGGGTACGTGACGACAGCGCCGTGCTGGCCCAGCGACCCGTCGTCGCGGCGCACCACCACGGTCCAGGCGTCGAAGACCGCGGGGAGATCACGAATGGTCAACGCCGCCCCGGGCGTCATGTAGTCGAGCGCCACGCCGCCGAACGGGGGCAGTGCGGTCTCGAGGGTGACCGAGGGCTCGACACCGGATTCCGCTGGATCGGGGCTCGTCGTCGAGACGGGTGGGGTCGAGCGCGAGGGCAGCGGAGCGGCATCCGTCGGGCTGCTCGCGTCGAACCGGCCGAGGGCCCATACGCCCACGAGGGCAAGCAGCACGATGCCGACCACCGACAGGAGCCGGCGAGCCCGACTCTCCGGCCGCGCCGTGTCGGCACCCTCGACCGGCCCACTCATGTCCTGAGTATCCACCCCACCCCGACGAACACGCCGAGTAACCGTCAAGCACGCCCGACTGCAGTGACCTGTGGTTGTCGGCTACCCGGTGTGTTGCAGGGGGAGCACGGTCGAACAGGCATGTATCCCAACCAATCTCACTCTAGACACGACGTTGGGCGACGGGACAGACTGCTCGAACTCGAAGCTACCAACCGATCGGAACCCCACATGCGAGCTCATCGTGTTCTCCGTCTGTCAGCGGTCGTCGCCGGACTGGGACTGACCTCGGTCGCCCTCTTGGGAGCCGCGGCCGATCCGCCTGACCGCGCGCCCGCCGGCGCGCCGCGCCCGGCCGTGCAGTCGGCCTACCCGCCCCAGGTCGGCCTGCCCGGCCGTCTCAACTCCATCACCGACGTTCCGGGGGTGCAGGTGGGCCAGGTGCAGAACCGCACGGCCCCCTATCTCACCGGCACGTCGGTGGTGTACTTCCCGAGCATGTCGGTCGCCAGCGTCGACCAGCGCGGCGGCGCCCCGGCGACGAAGGAGACCGACCTGCTCTCGCCTCTCAACAGCAACCCCGGCGTGAACGCCATCCAGCTGGGGGGAAGCAGCATGTACGGCCTGTCGGCCACCGACGGCATCATCCGTTGGCTCGAGAATCGTGGCGAAGGGGTTCCGCTGGGGTCGGTGGGGGTCGCTCCGATCGTGCCCGCGGCCGACATCTATGACCTCGGTCGGGGCGGAGACATCAAGGCGCGAACCACGGGGGAGTGGGGCTACGTGGCCGCCTCCTCGACCGCCGGTGGACCCGTGCGCCAGGGCGCCTGGGGCGGCGGAACCGGCGCCCGCACCGGCGGCCTCAAGGGCGGCGTCGGAACGGCCAGCGTGTACCTGGGCGACGGCGTCTACGTCGGTGCCATCGTGATCGTGAACTCCGCGGGCTCGCCTATCGACCCGGCCACGTGTGAGCTGTTGGGCGCCCAGTTCGGCATCGGCTACGAGTTCGCCGGCTTGAAGAAGCCCTTGGTGAGCGAGTGCAAGAACCCGAAGGCCGCCTCTTCGAAGGCGGACGGGCTCAACACCACCATCGCGGTGGTCGCGACCAACGCCCCCCTTGAGAAGGCGGCCGCAGAGCGGATGTCGGGCAACGCGCACGACGGCATGGCGCGCGCCATCCGTCCGATCCACACCCTCTACGACGGCGATACCGTCTTCGGCGTCTCGACGGGTAAGGGAACGCCGTTGCGGATCAACGATCCCGCGGCGTCACCCCAGCTCAACGCGATCTTCGGCGCGGGCGCCGACACCCTGAGCCGGGCGATCGCCAAGGCGGTGCTGGCCGCCGACACCGTCGGTGGCACGTCGAGCTACTGCGACCGGTACCCGTCGGCGTGCGCGAAGCTGCCTCAGGCGGCGACCTGGCGCACGCACGGAACCGCGAGGGAGATGACCGGCACGCTGTTCGACCGGGCCACAAAGGCCCTGCAGGTCGCACCCCTGCCGCGCTGACGTTCTCGTCTGCTCCCCGACCCGCTGGGTCGGGGAGCAGACCGCTGCCTCAGTCGGTGGTGGGGTCCATCAACAGGGCGAGCAGGGGTTCACGCTCGGCCTTGGGAAGATAGCCGGAGTAGTAGTCGTAGAGGTTGCGCCGCGAGATCCTTGCCGCGGCGGGCCCGTCACCCGCGCGAATGGCCTCGAGCACCTCCTCGTGGTGGCGCAGCGACTCGCGCATCAGGGCCTTGCTGTTGCGCGAGCGGGCGATCTTGTCGGAGATCAACGAAAGCACCACCCCGCGGACGACCTGGTTGCAGACCTGGATCAGGCTGTTGCGGCTGACGCGGGCGATGGCGTCGTGGAAGGCGACGTCGGCCTCGCTGAACTCCTGGTAGCCGACGTCGATGGTGGCTCGCATGACCTCGATGCTTGCTTCTATCGCCGCCAGCTCGTCGTCGGTGCGCAGCCGGGCGGCGAGCATGTTGGCCGAGCTGTCGAGCACCATCCGGAAGGAGATCAGCTCGGCGAGGTCGACGCCCTCGACCCGGGCCAGCCGGGTGAGCTGCGTCGACAGGGCCTGGCTGGAGAACGGCAGGATCTCCGGCCCGTTCGGGTCGCCCGGCCGGGAGCGGATGACGCCGTTGCTCTCGAGCACCCGCAGGGCCTCGCGTACCGTCGACCGGCTCGCGCCGAACTGGGCGACGAGCTGCCGTTCGCTCGGCAGCCGTTGCCCGGGGCGCAGGGTGCGGCTGGCCAGGGCGTCCTCGATCTGCTCGATGATGCGCTGGTAGAGGCGCACGGGTCGCACTGGCTCGAACGGGGCCGGGGAGGTCACGGGCCCACCCCGGGAACCGCGCGGGCCTGGCTCGCGGTTTGGGCCTGGGTCTGGTCGGGCCAGCACGGCGCCGCTGCCGGGGGCCGGTGCTGCTCGACCCACCTCGCGGCGCGGAGCACGCCCAGGTCGTCGAAGCGCCGACCGGAGATCTGCACCCCGATCGGGCGCCCGTCGGCGGTGAAACCGCAGTTGACGGTCGCGGCGGGCTGCCCGGACATGTTGTAAGGGGCGGTGAAGCCGACGTGTCGCATGCCCCTACCGTCATCCGGGTAGGGCATCGGCTGTTCGGCGGCGAACGCCGAGACCGGCGCTACCGGCGACACGACGATGTCGAAGGGCGTGGTCGCCGCCACCGTCGCGGCCTGCATCTGCATGATCTGCTGGTAGCACTCCAGCACGCGCGCCCCTGTGGTGTCGGCCCCTGCGAGGCACCACTGTCTGACGTAGGGCAGCACCAGGGCCTGCCGCTCCGGTGAGAGCGCGGCGTAGTCGTTCCAGGACCGCACGCGCCAGAACAGGTCGAGGCCGTCGAGCAGGTCAGGGGTCAGGAAGGGGTCCACCGGAGCGACGTGGGCCCCAGCCCTCTCGAAGAGCGACGCGACCTCGGTCACCGCCCTGGCGATGTCGGTTTCGACGTCGCCTCCACACCCGGCATCCAGGTGCAGGCCGACCCGGATGCCGCTCACATCGAGATCGAGCGACGACCACTCGACCTGCTGCGGGGGCAGGCTGGTCCAGTCACGCGGGTCGGGCCGGCTGAGCACGCTCATGAACAAGGCTGCGTCGGCGACGGTACGCGTCAGCGGGCCGGCGCACCGGCCGAGATAGGGCGTGTCGAGCGGGACGCGCCCGGCGCTCGGCTTGAGGGTGGCCAGCCCCAGCCACGTGCCCGGGAGGCGGATCGAGCCGCCGATGTCGCTGCCCACGTGCAACGGCCCGTAGCCGCCGGCCGCGGCGGCCCCAGCTCCGGAGCTCGATCCGCCGGTGGTCCAGTCGGGGTTCCACGGGCTGCGGGTCGTGCCGTGCAGGCTCGAGACCCCCGACGAGAGCATGCCCCAGTCGGGCATGACGGTGGAACCGAGCACGACCCCACCCGACTCGAGCACCCGGTCGGTGATGGGGGCGTTGCGCTCGGGCAGGGCCGGCACCACGCCGGCGTTGCCCGCAGGCATAGGAACTCCGGCGCGGGCGATGTTCTCCTTCAACGTCGCCGGCACCCCGTCGATCGGGCCAAGGGGCTGACCGGCTCTCCACCTCGCCTCACTGGCCCGCGCCGCTGCCCTTGACTGGTCAGCGTCGCGCACCCAGAAGGCGTTCAGCTCGGGCTCTCGCCTCTCGATGACTGCCTGTACGGCGTCGTGCACCTCGACCGGTGACACCGAACGGTCGGCGAAGGCCGCCGTCATCTCGATGGCAGTCATGGTGGCCAAGTATGTCTCCACCGGCACGCCAACTCCCTTCGCCCGAACCCGCTCAGCTGACGATGGACGGGAACCTTGACAAGAACGGACCCAGTCGTCAGGGTAGCGTCAATCGTCACGAAGTCCACTGGTCAGACCAGTCGAGCCGAGGAGGTCACGATGACGCAGCCCACCGCGCTGGTGCGCCTCGCCGTGATCCCCGGCGACGGGGTCGGGCCTGAGGTCATCGAGGCCACGGTGCCGGTGATGCGTGCCGCCGTGGCCGCCGAGGGCGCCGAGCTCGAGATCAGCGAGCTCGACTGGGGCGGCGAACGGTTCCTGCGCGAGGGTGCAGCGATGCCGAACGACGCAGCGGCCGTCGTCAAGCAGCACGACGCGGTGCTCTTCGGTGCGGTCGGTCGACCCGACGTGCCCGACCACGAGCTGGTGTGGGGTCTGATCATCGGCCTGCGTCAACAGCTCGACCTCGCGGTCAACGTGCGCCCGGTGCGTGCCTTCGCGGGAGTGCCGACCAAGGTGCGCGACACCGACGGCGTCGACCTCGTCATCGTGCGCGAGAACACCGAAGGCGAGTACGTCGGAGCCGGCGGCCTGGCCCACGCAGGCACCGGCCACGACCTCGGAATCGAGGTGGCGGTGCACTCGCGGCGGGTGATCGAGCGCGCCGCCCACCACGCGTTCACCCTGGCCGGGCAGCGATCCGGCCGCCTCAGCCTGGTCACCAAGTCGAACGCGATGCGCTACGGCTACCCGCTGTGGGACCGGGTCGTGACCGAGGTGGCCGAGCAGTACCCCGAGGTCGAGCTCGAGATCGTGCTCGTCGACGCCATGGCCGCCCGGATGATCCAGGCCCCTCGGTCACTCGATGTGCTGCTGGCCGGCAACCTCTTCGGTGACATCCTCTCCGACCTCGCGGCCGTGCTGGCCGGGGGCATGGGCATGGCACCGAGCGCCAACATCCTCCCGGGTGGAGGGGTTCCCGGCGTCTACGAACCCGTGCACGGCTCCGCTCCCGACATCGCGGGCCGCGGGGTGGCCAACCCGGTCGCCTGCCTGCTGTCGGGCGCCCTCCTGCTGGACGACCTCGGCCACGCCCGCGCCGCCCACGGTATCCGGCAGGCTGTCGGCGCAGCGCTTCTCGACCCCGACCACCACACCCCCGACCTCGGGGGCAGCGCCACGACGACAGACCTCGCGTCTGCCGTTCTCAACCGGATGGAGACCTAAGGTGAGGCACCAGATCAGGAAGTCGGCCCTGCTGGCCGTAGCGGCGACGGCGGCGGCCAGCCTTGCGTTCGCGTCGTGTTCGGCCGGTTCGTCGACCTCGGGTGGGGGGAACGGCGGCGCCACCGGCGGCGGCCAGACCGCCGACGCGAGCCTGAGCATCGGGCTGGTGGCCGAGCCCGCCAACCTCGACTTCACGAAGACCGACGGCGCGGCGATCCCCCAGGTGCTGCTCTACAACGTCTACCAGGGCCTCGTGCAGCTCGACCAGAAGGGCGACATCGCGCCGGGCCTGGCGACGAAGTGGACGGTGTCAGACGATCGCAAGACCTACACCTTCGACCTCGCCAAGGACGCGAAGTTCACCAACGGCAAGCCGTTCACGGCCGACGACGCGAAGTTCTCGATCGACCGGGTCAAGACCGACTGGACGGTCTCTCTGAAGGCGGCGATGAATGTCGTCGACAGCACCACGGTGGTCTCGCCCACCCAGCTCAAGGTCGTGCTGAAGGAGCCGAGCAACGACTGGCTCTACCGCATGACCACCCGAGTCGGTGCGATGTTCAGCCGCACCGGCGTCGACCAGCTGGCCACCAAGCCGGTCGGCACGGGCCCCTACGCTCTCGGCAAGTGGACCCGGGGCGACTCGATCTCGTTGGTGCGCAACGACGCCTACTGGGGCACGAAGCCCTACTACAAGACGGTCACCTTCAAGTACTTCAAGGACCCGACCGCCCTCAACAACGCGCTGCTGACGGGCACCATCAACGTCATCGGTACGGTTCAGACTCCCGAGTCGCTCGGCCAGTTCGAGAACAACGACAAGTACCAGGTGATCGAGGGCACGACCAACGGCGAGGTCGTGCTGTCGTTCAACAACGGCAGCGGGCCGATGAAGAACAAGAAGATGCGCGAGGCCGTGCGCTACGCCATCGACCACAAGGCGCTGGTCGACACCTGCTGGGCCGGCCGAGGCACGCTCATCGGCAGCATGGTGCCGCCGACCGACCCCTGGTACGAAGACCTCACGGGGCTCTACCCGCACGACCTCGCCAAGGCCAAGACGCTGCTCAAGGAGTCGGGCGAGGCGAACCAGACGCTGCGGCTGCGCATCCCGACCCTGCCGTACGCCACGTCGTGTGGAACGGTCGTCAAGAGCCAGCTCGAGCAGGCCGGCTTCAAGGTCACCCTCGACCAGCTGGAGTTCCCGGCCGCCTGGCTGACCACGGTGTTCACCAACGCCGACTACGACATGTCGATCGTCGCGCACGTCGAGCCCCGCGACATGGGCGCGGTGTTCGGAGACCCCACGTACTACACGCGCTACACCAACCCGGCATTCAGCGCCCTGCTGAAGCAGGCTGACGAGGGCACCGAGCAGGAGCAGGTCACTGACATGAAGAAGGCGGCGCGGATGCTGTCGGAGGATGCCGCAGCCGACTGGCTGTTCGTGCTGCCGAACCTCATCGTGGCCGACAAGGGCATCACCGGCATCCCGAAGAACGCGATCTCGGAGTCGTTCGACGTGACAGGCCTGGCCGGTTCCTGACGGGCCTGGTTGCCGCCGATGATCTTCCGACTGCTGCAGCGCCTCGCGATCCTGCTGGCCAGCCTCGCGGTGAGCTCGGTGATCGTCTTCGCCTTCATGGCAGTCCTTCCCGGCGACCCGGCTCGCGTGGCCCTGGGCGTCAACGCCTCAGACGCGGCGGTAGACGAGATGCGGCGCGAGTTCGGTCTCGACCGGTCGTTGCCGGCTCAGTACCTCAGCTGGGTCAAGGGGCTCGTCACGTTCGACCCGGGCAACTCCTACGTCTCGGGCACGGCGATCGGGCCGCAGCTCGCCGACCGCCTGCAGGTCACCCTGTGGCTGGTCGTCACGGCGATGGCCTTGGCGCTGGTGCTGGCGATCCCCGTCGGCACGGTGATGGCGGTACGTCACCGGCAGGTGTCGGGCCTTGCCCTGTCGGCGCTCTCCCAGCTCGGGGTGGCCATTCCCGCGTTTCTGGCCGGCATCCTGCTCATCACGGTGTTCGCGGTGAAGCTGGGATGGTTGCCGGCCAACGGCTGGACCCCACCGGCGCAGGACCCTGCGATGTTCCTCAAGCAGCTGGTGCTCCCCATGTTGTCACTGGGGCTGGTGCAGGCCGCCGTGCTGACCCGATACGTGCGCAGTGCGGTGCTCGACGTGCTGCGCGAGGACTACCTGCGTACGGCCCGGGCCAAGGGCCTGCCGCCGATGCGGGCCCTGGTGCGTCACGGTCTGCGCAACGCCGCGGTGCCGGTGGTCACGGTGCTGGGCCTGCAGCTGGCCACCCTGCTGATCGGCGCCGTGGTGGTCGAGCGGGTCTTCGTCATTCCCGGGCTCGGCAGCCTGCTGCTCGACAGCGTGTCGAACCGTGACCTGATCATGGTGCAGGACGTCGTGATGATCCTCGTGGTGGCCGTGCTGGTCGTGAACTTCGTCGTCGACCTGCTCTACCTGCTGATCGACCCCCGACTACGGGTGGGTGCCCGATGAGTGAACCTGCTGCCGACCGTGCGCCCACACCGGTGCCGTCGAATCCTGCTGAGGCAGAGACGAGCCCGCAGCCGGATGCCGTTGGGCCCCGAACGCGTCGCCGGGTGAACCCGAGTCTGCTGGTGGGTGGGTCGTTGGTGTGTCTGATCGTGGCAATGGCGATCGTGTCGTTCTTCTGGACCCCTCACGACCCGACGCTGGTCAACGCGTCCACCCGACTGCAGGAGCCGTCGGCCGACTACTGGTTCGGCACCGACAAGTTCGGGCGCGACGTCTTCAGCCAGATCATGGTCGGCGCGCGCACCACCTTGTTCGTCGGCATCGTCGCGGTCGGCGTGGCCGCGGTGATCGGGGTGCCGATCGGCATCCTCGCGGGCATGGTGCCGGGCTGGTTCGGTGAGCTGCTGATGCGCGGCAACGACCTGCTGCTGGCCTTCCCCGCGCTGCTGCTGGCGATCATGTTCGCCGCGGTCTACGGGGCCAGCACGCTGGTGGCGATGATCGCCATCGGCATCGCCACCATTCCCAGCTTCGCCCGGCTGATCCGCAGCGGCACCTTGCAGGTGCTGCGCACGGAGTACGTGCTGGCGGCCAGGGCCGCCGGGAGGGGCCCGTTCGCGATCGGCACGAGGCACGTGCTGCCCAACGTCAGCAGCCTGGTCACCGTGCAGGCGTCGGTGTCGTTCGCGATCGCCGTGCTGGCCGAGGCCGCCCTGTCGTTCCTGGGGTTCGGCACCCCGCCACCGACGCCCTCGTGGGGTCGGATGCTGCAGGAGAGCCAGGAGCTGCTCTTCTCCGACCCGCGGCTCGCGGTGTTCCCGGGGGTGGCCATCGCGGTGGCGGTGCTGGGGTTCAACCTGCTCGGCGACGGGCTGCGCGACCGGTTCGACCCGAAGCTGGACGACCGCCGATGAGCGCCGTGTCCACGCCCTTCGGGGATCAGGGCCCCGACCAGGGCCCCGACCACGACGCCAGCCCGGATCGCGCCGAGCGTTCTGACGGTGACGTGCTCGTCGTGCAGGGCCTCGACGTGAGCGTCAGGGCGCAGAAGCTGATCGAGGACATCACGTTCACCGTGCGGGCCGGCGAGCGCGTGGGCCTGATCGGGGAGTCGGGATCGGGTAAGTCGTTGACCGCGCTGGCGCTGATGGGACTGCTGCCCGAGGGCCTGACGGCAGCTGGGTCGGTTCGGGTGGCCGGCGTCGGCCACGACCTCGTCGGCGCTGACGAGCGGGCCATGTCTCGGGTGCGAGGGCGCGACATCGCCATGGTCTTCCAGGAGCCGATGACCGCGCTCAACCCCACCATGAGGGTGGGCGACCAGGTGGCCGAGGCCATGCTCATCCACCGGACCCGACCGAACCGCAAGACGGCTCGCGCTGCCGCCGTCGAGCTGCTCGAGCAGGTCGGCCTGCCCGATCCGCCCGACACGGCGCGGGCCTACCCCCACCAGCTCTCCGGCGGTCAGCGACAACGAGTCGTGCTGGCCCTGGCGCTGGCCAACGACCCGGCCCTGCTGGTGTGCGACGAACCCACCACCGCCCTCGACGTCACCGTGCAGGCGTTCGTGCTCGACCTGATCGTGAGGGGAGTGCTCGACCGGCGGGCCGCGATGGTGTTCATCACCCACGACCTCGCCGTGGTCGCCACCGTGTGCGAGCGCGTCATGGTGATGTACGGCGGCCGGATCGTCGAGACCGGAACGGTCGAGGAGGTGTTCACCCGGCCCCGGCACCGTTACACCCAAGGGCTGCTCGGCGCCTCCGACCTGGCTGTGGTCGATGACCGCGGCCGCCTCGCGACCATCCCCGGCTCGGTGCCCGCCTCGGGCCGGTTCCCGGCCGGGTGCGTCTTTCGCAACCGGTGCGAACACGCCACCTCCCGCTGCGAGACGCGCCCCGACTGGACCGCCACCGGGGTTGACGCCGGCTTCGCCTGCCACCACCCCGCCGGTCGTCCGGATGCCGCTGAGGATCCCGCGCCCGTACCCCACGGGAGGCGACCATGACCACTGGCACCCCGACCACCGTCGTCGCCGCCACCGGCACCTCCGCCACGCCGGCGATCAGCGTGCAGGACGTTACCCGCGACTACCGCCGCCCCCGCACGTCGTTGCTGCACGCCAGCGAGCCGGTGCGGGCCCTCCGCGGTGTCAGCTTCGAGGTGGCGCAGGGCGAGCGGTTCGGCATCGTCGGCGAGTCCGGCTGCGGCAAGTCGACGCTGCTGCGGATCATCTCGGGCCTCGACCAGGCCACGAGCGGGTCGGTGCATGTCGAGGGCACCGACCTCACCGGCCGAGGAGACCGCCAGCTGCGGTTTCTGCGCGCGCGGCTCCAGCTCGTCTTCCAAGACCCGATGAGCTCACTGGACCCCCGCATGAAGGTGCGCGACATCGTCGCCGAGCCGCTGGTCGCCCAGGGCCTTGGCCCGTCCCGAGAGCGGGTGGGTGAGCTGCTCGAGGCGGTCGGGTTGCGCGCCGACGCCGCCGACCGGTACCCGCACCAGTTCTCCGGCGGCCAACGGCAACGCATCTCGATCGCGCGAGCCCTGGCGCCGCGGCCCCAGATCCTCGTGGCCGACGAACCGGTGAGTGCCCTCGACGTGTCGGTGCGCGCCCAGGTGCTCAACCTCATCGCCGACCTCGTCGACGAGCTCGACCTCACCCTGGTGTTCGTCTCGCACGACCTCTCGGTGGTGCGCCACGTCTGTGACCGGGTCGCGGTCATGCACGAGGGCGAGATCGTCGAGATGGGGCCGGTCGCCGACGTCTACGACCACCCGCAGCACGCGTACACCCGTCAGCTCATCGCGGCGATCCCGACGCTGAGCAAGGCGCTCTCGGGAACGACCGCCGCCGACCTCACGAGGGAGACCCCCGCATGACGACCCGGCCCGGCCCGACCAACAGCCTCACGGATGTCGCCGGGCTGAGGGTTGGGCACGCGAGCCGTCGAGGTGAGGGCTGGCTCACCGGAACCACGGTGGTGCTCTCCCCGCCCGGAGGGGCCGTCGCCGGGGTCGACGTGCGAGGTGGTGGCCCGGGCACCCGTGAGACCGACCTGCTCGACCCGCGGAACATGGTCGACCGGGTGCACGCCGTCGTGCTCTCGGGCGGCAGCGCCTTCGGTCTCGGCGCCGTCGACGGCGTGATGGGTCGGCTCTTCGACCACGGCGTGGGTCTGCCGATGGGCGCACCCGGTGAGGTGGTGCCCATCGTGCCGGGCGCCGTCGTGTTCGACCTCGGTCGGGGCGGCGACTTCGCCACGCATCCGGGGCCGCTGCTGGGCGAGCAGGCCTACGACGCAGCAGCATCCGGCCCGGTCGGGTTGGGTGTCGTCGGCGCGGGAACGGGCAGTGTGGCCGGTGGCCTCAAGGGCGCGGTCGGTTCGGCCAGCGCGGTGCTCGACGACGGCACGACCGTCGCGGCGCTCGTCGTCGTCAACGCCCTCGGGTCGTGCGTCGACCCGAACACGGGCGAGCTGTACGCCGTCCGCTTCGGACTGCCCGGCGAGTTCCCGCCGCTCACCGCGCCCGACGCGGCCGAGCTGGAGGGCGCCCGGCAGCGGGCTGCCGACCTCGCCACGCCGGGAGGTCCGCGGCACGGGATGGCGACGACGATCGGCGTCGTCGCGACCGACCGCACCCTGACCAAGGCGCAGTGCGCCAAGGTGTCGGGCATCGCCCACGACGGCATGGCGCGCGGCATCCGGCCGGTGCACACGATGTTCGACGGCGACACGGTGTTCACGTTGGCCACCGGCGAGCGGGAGGCGCCCGACCCGGCATCCTTCCACGCCCTGCTCGACGCGGCCGGCGACTGTTTCACCCGTGCCATCGGCCACGCGATGCTGAGCGCCGAGACGACCCAGACGTCCGCGGGAACCTGGCGCTCGTATCGCGACGCCTTCCCGTCGGCCTTCACCAGCGCGACGACGAAAGAGTGACAGTGCCAATGACCGAGCTCACGATGGACCTCCCCGACGGCCTCCCGATCGGTGACGGCTGGCAGGCCGCGCCGTCGACGGTCGACGTGTGCTTCCCCTACGACGGGTCGCTCGTGGCGGCGGCGCCGGTGGGCGACGAGGCACTGGCCCGCCGCGCCCTCGACGAGGCGCTGACGGTGCGCCAGGAGATGGCCCGCCTGCCATCTCACGTGCGACGCCTCGCCCTGCAGACCGCGCACGACGAGATCGCCCGGCGCCGTGAAGACTTCGAGCGGCTGCTGGTGGCCGAGACCGGCAAACCACTGGTCGACTGCCGGGTCGAGGTGGCCCGCACCCTCTTGACGTTGCAGACCGCGGCCGAGGAGGTGGCTCGCCTGCACGGCGAGACGGTGCCGCTCGACCTGTTGCCCTCCGGCGAAGGGCTGCTCGGCTTCTGGGTGCGCAAACCCATCGGCGTGGTGGTGGGCATCGCCGGGTTCAACTACCCGTTGCTGCTCGCCGCTCACAAGATCGCGCCGGCCCTCGCGGCGGGCTGCCCGATGATCGTCAAGCCCGCCCCGCAGACGCCGCTGACGACGCTGTGGCTCGTGCACCTCGTGCGCGAGGCCCTGCACGACGCGGGCGGCCCACGGGCAGCGGTGCAGCTCGTCACCGGGGGGCCCGAGGTGGGGGTGGCCCTGACGACCGACCGCCGGGTGGGCGCCGTGTCGTTCACCGGGTCGGCTGCCGTAGGGCACCAGATCGCCCGGGATGCCGCGCCGACGAAGGTGCTGCTCGAGCTGGGCTCCAACGCCGCGCTCGTGGTGGCCGCGGACGCCGACCTCGATGCCGCGGCGGATGCCGTGGTGCGTGGCGGGTACTACGCCTCGGGACAGGCGTGCATCAGCGTGCAGCGCGTCGTGGTGGTCGACTCGGTACGCGAGCCGTTCCTGGCCCGGCTGTCGGGCCGGATGGGCCAGGTTGTCGTGGGTGACCCGCGCGAGGAGTCCACCCGGGTCTCGGCCCTCATCGACGAACGGTCGACCGAGCGGGTGCTCGAGTGGGTGGAACAGGCCACCTCGGCCGGTGCGCGTCTGGTGACGGGTGGGCGGCGGCGCGGGGGCGCGATCGAACCCACCGTGCTGCTCGACGTGCCCGACGGGGTGGCCGCCTGGGACGAGGAGATCTTCGGCCCGGTGGTCGCGGTGCGGTCGGTGCCCGATCTCGACACGGCCTTCGAGGTGGTGAACCACTCGCGCTACGGGCTGCACGCCAGCGTGTTCACGGCCTCTCTCGCGACAGCGTTCGAGGCGATCGACCGGATCGAGGTGGGCGGGGTGATCGTCAACGAGGTTCCCGGGTTCCGCTCCGACGTCATGCCGTACGGCGGCGTGAAGGACTCCGGCGCGGGGCGCGAAGGCCCCCGGTTCGCCATCGAAGAGCTGACGGTGACCCGGATGGCCGTCATCCGTGCGACGACGAAGGGCTGACGCATGACCGAGCAGACGAACGAACAGACGAACGTGCAGACCCCGGCTCCGGTCGACTACTCGAGGCTGTTCCGCCTCGACGGCCGCCGTGCCGTCGTCGTGGGCGCCGGTAGCGGGATCGGCCGCGAGAGTGCGCTGGCGTTGACCGCGCACGGGGCCGAGGTGGTGTGCGCCGACCGTGACGTGAGCGCTGCGGAGGAGACCGTCGGCCTGGGTGGTGGGGTGTCGTCGTACGCGCTCGACGTGCTCGACTCCGAGGCGGTCTCACGTTCCGCAGTCGAGCTGGCGGGTGACCACGGGGTCGACGTGCTCGTCTTCACCGCTGCGACCAACGTGCGCAAGCGGCTGCTCGACTACACGGGCGAGGAGTTCGACCGCGTCGTCGCACTCAACCTGCGAGCGTCGTTCGAGCTGGTGCGAGCCTTCGGCGCCGGCATGGCCGAGCGCGGCCGGGGCAGCATCATCGGCTTCAGCTCGATCCGCGCCGTCACCGTCGAACCGGGGCAGGGGGTGTACGCCGCGACCAAGGCCGGGCTCGTACAGCTGCTGCGCACGGCCGCCGCCGAGCTCGGCCCCTCGGGTGTGCGCGTCAACGCGATCGCTCCGGGCGTCGTCGACACCCCGCTGACCGCGCAGATCCGGGCGGTGCCCGAGTGGTCGGAGGCCTACGCGAGCAAGAGCGCCCTCGGCCGCTGGTCGCACGCCGAGGAGCTGGCCGGCGCCGTGGTGTACCTCGCGTCCGACGCGGCGAGCTTCGTCACCGGCAGCCACCTGTTCGTCGACGGCGGCTGGACCGCCATCGACGGCCGCTACACCCCGCCCGCCTGACAGGGGCAGCGCGCCCGTTCCGTGGTGGCTCCTCGACCATGCCCCCCAGGGTCGAGTGGCCACCGGATGCCGCGTCCCCAGGTCGAGTGGCCGTTCGACCCTTACGGAGCAGCCACTCGACCATGAACCCCCCACGGCCGTGCGGCTACGGCCGTCAGTAGCGGAAGATCGCCGCGATCTGGCTGTCGGGATCGACCGTCTGTGAGGTGGCATAGACCCGGCCGCCCTTGTTCAGAGTCGCCACCGCAGCCGCGTCGACCTGCTCGAACTCGGCGTACCGCTCATCGGCCCCGAGCTCCACGATCGCCGGTTCGTTGCCGGCGACCTGCTCCCAGCACCACGGGTCGGCCTTGACGAACATCGTCTCGACCCGTCCCTCGGCAGCCGCTTCGGCCACCGCCCTGAGGTCACTGGACACGCGTCCCGTGCCGTGCAGGCCTCGGAACCGTTCGATCACCTGTGCCCGGTCGTCTCTCAGCCGCCGTTCGACCAGCGGCCAGGCCCTGCCGTGGAGCTGCTCGATCGAGAGCTGGTCCGAGCTGTGCACGACGGCCTCGTCGAGCAGGTGGTCGTGACCGTTGACCTCTCGGTAGGTCACCACGAGCGGTTCCAGCCCGAACAGCACCATCGGTGCGGTCTCACCGGCCAGCACGTCACGCAGCCCGGTGGAGACCTGCCGGAGGAAACGCATCACCTCGTCCTTCTTGAGGTGCCGGTCGCCGGCGCCGTGCCCGTAGAACACTGCCGGTCCGCCTCGGCCCGCGCTGGCTGAGGGCCAGCAGCAGGAACCGCTCGTCGCCGGTGAAGAGGCGCAACATCGGCCCCATCACCGTGCGGTTGCCTACGGTGGCCAGCTCGGGCATCGGAGCGGGTACCCGGAAGGTGCGCTGGCCATCGGGGCGCAGGAACATGGCCAGGCCGTCGCTCATGTACTGCCAGGCCATGGCGTTGTCCTGCAGGTCGCGGGCCGGGGCGAGCAGTGCCTCGACATCCGAGCGTCGCATCTGTTGCATGAGCAGGTCTTCGACGCCGGTGACGAGGTTCTTCCACCTCAGCTTGTCGGTCTCGATGCCGCTGCCGAAGCGATGGGTGGGCATGAAAAGCGAGACGTGCGGGCCGTCTGGTCCTGGCTGCGCGAGCGAAT
>JBBSTU010000039.1:0-23727 GCA_038235595.1 Actinomycetales bacterium
ATCGTCGGCATCCCGTTGGCCCTGGGCAACCTCAAGCTCGTTCCGGTGTCACTGTTCCCGCTGGGTAAGCGCATCGTCCGGGTCGGCGGCGGCTACTCCTCGTTCGGCCCAGACCTCATGGGCCCCGGGCGGTCCTCCACCGGTGAGAACCTGCAGCTGAACTGACCGGACCGGCCACCTCCGCACCAGAAAGAGGGCGTCCCCTGAAGGGACGCCCTCTTTCGTTGGCAGCAACAGCGTGACGTGGCCACCACGAAGTGGTGGAGGTGGCGGGAATTGAACCCGCGTCCGATGACGAGAAACCAGGGCTTCTCCGGGTGCAGTGCGCTACGGCTTTTCTCGGCCCCAGGGCTCGCACGCACGCGTCCCCTGACAGGCCCAGTTGAGTAAGAGTCCCGCGCGGTCCCCCAACATGACCGCGCAGCAAGTTTCCTAGCTGATGCCAGACACTGAGTCGGAAACTAGCTCAGGCTGACAGACTTCGAGGCTCGCTCAGGCAGCGAGGGCGAAGTCGGTGCGCTTGGAATTGGCACCTATGGTTTTGCAAGGAGCGTTTACGAGATAACCCTGCATCCTCGACCCGCTTCCCCTGATGTGTCGACCACCGTCGAAACCGATCACCCCCATGAGGGGCGTCCACGTCACGCTGTTCACTTCTCAACCTGCGGTACTACTCCGTCCACAGTATCTCCTAGCAACGACCCCTGGGTCCACGTCATTCCCATCTCAGGCGTCTCAGCCCCGCAGCAGCCGCCGGATGCCGTGTCGCCGCGCGGCTAGGCTGCCGACCGAACCGCTCTGCACGCCGCGTACACGCACCGCCTTCCCTGGAGGTCTGATGTTCCGCAAGGTCCTTGTCGCCAACCGAGGTGAGATCGCCGTTCGGGCTTTCCGCGCCGCGACCGAGCTCGGCGCCCGAACGGTCGCGGTCTTCCCGTACGAGGATCGCAAGAGTGAGCACCGGCTGAAGGCCGACGAGGCCTACCAGATCGGCGAGCAGGGCCACCCCGTGCGTGCCTACCTCGACCACGAGGCCATCGTGGCCCAGGCGGTCCTCGCCGGGGCCGACGCGATCTACCCCGGCTACGGCTTCCTCTCGGAGAACCCGCTGCTCGCCGAGGCGTGCGAGGCGGCCGGCATCACCTTCGTCGGCCCACCGGCATCCGTGCTGCACCTGACGGGCAACAAGGCGCGGGCCATCGCGGCGGCTCGCGAGGCCGGGCTACCCACGCTGCAGGGCTCCGAACCGGGCACCGACCTCGACGCCCTCGAGGCCGCCGCCCCGTCGATCGGCTTCCCGCTCTTCGTCAAGGCGGTGTCGGGTGGGGGCGGTCGCGGCATGCGTCGGGTCGCGACGCCCGCGGCCCTGCGCGACGCCCTCGAAGCCGCCCAACGCGAGGCCGAGTCGGCGTTCGGCGACCCGACCCTCTACCTCGAGCAGGCCGTACTCAACCCGCGGCACATCGAGGTGCAGGTGCTGGCCGACGGCGCCGGCGAGGTGCTGCACCTCTTCGAGCGCGACTGCTCGCTGCAGCGGCGCCACCAGAAGGTCGTCGAGATCGCGCCCGCCCCCAACCTCGACGCGTCGACGCGCGAGCAGATGTGCGCCGACGCGGTGGCCTTCGCGCGCTCGATCGGCTACGTCAACGCGGGCACGGTGGAGTTTCTGCTCGGCGAGGACGGCCGCTACGTCTTCATCGAGATGAACCCCCGCATCCAGGTCGAACACACGGTGACCGAGGAGGTCACCGACATCGACCTCGTCGTCAGCCAGCTGCAGATCGCGTCGGGTGAGACCTTCGAGTCGATGTCGTTGCGCCAGAGTGACATTCGCACCAAAGGCTTCGCGATGCAGTGCCGCATCACGACCGAAGACCCGGCCAACGGCTTCCGGCCGGATGCCGGCACCATCACGGTCTACCGCTCCGCCGGTGGCGGCGGGGTGCGCCTCGACGGCGGCACCGTCTTCGTCGGGGCCGAGGTCAGCGCCCACTTCGACTCGATGCTGGTCAAGCTCACCTGCCGCGGCCGCACCTTCCCCATTGCGGTGCGTCGGGCGCGACGGGCTTTGGCCGAGTTTCGGATTCGCGGAGTCTCGACGAATATGGCCTTTCTCGATGCGGTGCTCTCCGACCCCGTCTTCCAGAACGGTCTCGCCACCACGTCGTTCATCGACGAACGCCCCGAGCTGCTGGCTCCGCGCGTCAGCGCCGACCGGGCGACCCGGCTGCTCACCTATCTCGCCGACGTCACGGTGAACCAGCCGAACGGGCCGGTCACGACGCGGGTTCGGCCCCGCAGCAAGCTTCCCCCACTGCCGGATGCCGCTGTGCCGCCGGGCGCGCGTGATCGCCTGGTCGCCGAGGGGCCGGCGGCGTTCGCCCGTTCGCTGCGGGCGGCCAACGACGTGGCCGTGACCGACACGACCTTCCGCGACGCGCACCAGTCGCTGCTCGCCACCCGGATGCGCACCCGCGACCTGCTCCACGTGGCGAAGCACGTGTCGCAGCTGACCCCGCAGCTGTTGTCGATGGAGGCGTGGGGCGGCGCCACCTACGACGTGGCCTTGCGGTTTCTGGCCGAAGACCCGTGGGAGCGGCTCGCCTCGCTGCGCGAGGCGATGCCGAACATCCCCCTGCAGATGCTGCTCCGCGGCCGCAACACGGTCGGTTACACGCCGTACCCGACCGCGGTGACCGACGCCTTCGTGGCCGAGGCGGCCCGCACCGGCCTCGACATCTTCCGTATCTTCGACTCGCTCAACGACGTGTCGCAGATGCGCCCGGCCGTCGAGGCCGTGCTCGCGACGAACACCGCAGTCGCCGAGGTCGCGCTCTGCTACACCGGCAACCTGATGAGCCCCGGCGAGAAGCTCTACACCCTTGACTACTACCTGCGTCTGGCCGAGCAGATCGTCGACACCGGCGCCCACGTGCTCGCGATCAAAGATATGGCCGGCCTGCTGCGGGCCCCGGCCGCGGCCCGCTTGGTGACGGCCCTGCGTGAACGGTTCGACCTGCCCGTGCACCTGCACACCCACGACACGGCGGGTGGCCAGGTCGCCACCCTGCTCGCTGCCATCAACGCGGGAGTGGATGCCGTCGACGCCGCCACCGCCACGATGGCCGGCACCACGAGCCAGCCCTCGCTGTCGGCCCTCGTCGCGGCCACCGACGACACCGACCGGCCGACCGGCTTGCTCATCGAGAACGTCTTCGCCCTCGAGCCCTACTGGGAGGCCGTTCGTCAGGTCTACCGGCCCTTCGAGTCGGGCCTGAGCTCCCCCACTGGCCGGGTCTACTTCCACGAGATCCCCGGTGGCCAGCTGAGCAACCTGCGCCAGCAGGCCATCGCCCTCGGGCTCGGCGACCGCTTCGAGGCCATCGAGAACATGTACGCCGCCGCAAACGTCATCCTCGGCAACCTCGTCAAGGTGACGCCCAGCAGCAAGGTCGTCGGCGACCTCGCCCTGGCGCTGGTAGGGGCCGGCGCCGACCCGGCCGACTTCGAGCGCGACCCGCAGAACTACGACATCCCCGACTCGGTGATCGGCTTTCTCAACGGCGAGCTCGGCGACCCACCCGGCGGGTGGCCCGAGCCGTTCCGCAGCAAGGCGCTCGCGGGCCGGCAGGCCAAGCCGCGTCTGACCGAGCTCACGCGCGAGCAGCAGACGGCCCTGGCCGACGATCCGCGCCGCACCCTGAACCAGCTGCTCTTTCCCGGCCCGACGAAGGAGTTCGAGAGCTCCCGCGAGGCCTACGGCGACCTGTCGGTGCTCGGCACCGGCCTGTTCCTGCACGGCCTCGAGACCGAGCAGGAGTACGAGGTCGAGATCGAGCAGGGGAAGCGGCTACTGCTCGGCGTGCAGTCGATCGGCGACGCCGACCCCAAGGGCATGCGCACGGTGATGTGCACCCTCAACGGGCAGTTCCGCCCGATCCAGGTGCGTGACCGCGGCGTCGAGGCCGACGTGAAGTCGGCCGAGAAGGCCGACCCCACGGCATCCGGTCAGGTGGCGGCCCCGTTCGCCGGAGTGGTCACCCTGGCCGTGGCTGAAGGTGATGCGGTGGCGGCCGGGGCTGTGGTGGCCACGATCGAGGCGATGAAGATGGAGGCCAACATCACCTCACCCACGGGTGGCACGGTCGCTCGCGTCGCCATCGGCAGTCACCAGCAGGTCGAGGGCGGCGACCTCCTGGTCGTCATCATCTGACCCCCACCACTCACCTCACCTGCCCCCTGCGGGCTACCAGGAGCCGGAGGAGGAGCCGCCGCCGCCCCCGCCACTGAACCCGCCACCACCGGAGAAGCCCGAGCTTCCCGAGCTGCCGGGGGTCGAGGTGAAGGTGCCGGTCGAGGTGGTCGAGAAGCTGTCGACGCCGTTCGCGATCCCGGCGAAGTCGGGGAACGCACTGCCGCTCCAGAGGTACCAGGTGGGCATGACGAGCGACTCGTTCGCGGCCTCGGCGGCCTTCGCGACGTCGGCGAAGGTCGTGGCCCAGCGGTCGGCGACCCCGAACACCACGGCGTACGGCAGGTAGCGGCTGAAGATGTTGCTCGCCTCGTCGAAGGCGATCTGGCCCGCCTCGGCCGTCACGAGGTACTCCTTGAAACCGAGCGACTGCGCGTAGACCGCCGACCCCTCCGCGGTCTTGGCCGCCATCTTGCCGCCGAGCACGTACACGATGCCGCCCGCCACGACCAGGCCGACACCGAGGGCCGCCCCCCCGGTGAACGAGCCACCCAGCAACGTCGAGAGGGCGCCGCGACCCCAGAACAGCAGCAAGCCGCCGGCCACGGCGAGCAGTACGGCGAAGCCCTGCCAGGTGGCCCGTTGCGCCTGCGGAGACGCCCGGAACCAACCGCGCTGCACCACCTCGCGATACATCTCACCCTGAACCGACTTCAGAGTGGTGGCGAAGGTGTTCTTCAGGTCAGAGAGGGTGACCACGTCGCCCCGGCTGGAGAAGATGCCGTCGAGCAGCATCCGCTCGTAGGTCAGCAGCCGCTCGTTAGCCGGCGGGCCCTGCCGGGTGAGCGTCCAGTCGGTTCGGCCGAACATGCCCTCCTTGCCGGTCTCCTCGATCTGCAGGAAGCCGCGCACGGCGAGGTCGATGACAGTGGCGGAGACGTCGATCGGGTTGGCGGTCTCGTCGAGAACGGTGCCGACCATGCCCGGCTGCACCCCCTGCGGCGGGGTGAACTGCACCGCGACCGTGGTGCGCCCGCCTCGCGTTGTGGCCGCCGCACCGGCCGTTCCCACCGACGGTGAGAGACCGGGCGTGAGGTCGGCGTACTTCTCGTCACGGCCCCGGGTGTAGACGAGCGTGCCCATGACGGCCGCCGCCAGCACCGGGGCGCCGATCCCACCGGCCCACGCGGCCGCGTTGACGGCGGGAGCGGCAGCGGAGCCGATCGAGGTGCTGCTGTCTCCGTCGCGCACGTCGGCCTTGAGGTTGGTATCGAAAGCCGAGGCCGGGTAGGAGGCGATCACGGTCATGGCGTCGCCGGAACCCAGCGAGGCGGCGCTGAACGTGGCCGGATCACCCTTCGCTCCCTGACAGGGCGTGGTCGAGTTCGCCACCCCCACGAAGCAGAGCACCTTGGTCGACGCGGCCGGGCCCGCGACGCTGACCGAGACCTTGTCGCGCTCGGTGAACTCGTTCGTGCCGAACACGTTGTAGTTGAGCTCGACGGTCGAGGCGGCGCCGGCCGTCGCGGCGGGCTTGGCGTCGGCGCCGATCGGGTTGAGCACGTCGTGGAGGGTGTAGTCGATCTCGTAGACCTGAGTGCCGCTCGTGGTCTCGCTCGGGCTACCGATGCGGATCTCGTTCGACGCACCGTTCTGGCTGACCGTGAACTGGTCGGGGGCGCCCGTCGGGCTCGACACCGCCATGTCGGTCATGTCGTAGTAGCGGTACTTCCCGGGTTCGTCGTTGAAACCCATCCGCACGACGATGTTGCGGAAGATCCCGTGCTTCTGCTCGCCGCTCGGGAACTGCCAGGTGACCGTCTCCTTGACCTTCATGCTTCCGTCGGCCTGAAGCTCGTACGCGGCCTTGAAGTCGGTCATCCGCTCGCCACCGGCCGCGCCGGCCGAGGTGGCCGGCAGCAGCACGAGGAAGGCGGTCACGACCATCAGGCCCAGAGCGGTCAGGGACCGCCGCAGTACCCCGGCTCCGCGGGCAGGTTCACGGGTGCTCATCATCAGGTCCCTTCACGCGCGGCGAGCCCGGTCGGCGCTCGCTGCTCCCCAGCACCGACGACAGGGCCGGGTCATCGGTTCCGGTTGGCAGAGCTCATGGCGCGATCTGCCTCGCGCTGGTCCTGGCGCTCGCGCAGAGCGTGCCGCTTGTCGTAGTTCTTCTTGCCGGTGGCCAGGGCGATCTCGACCTTGGCCCGGCCGTCCTTGAAGTAGAGGGCCAGCGGCACGATGGTGCGTCCGCTCTCGCGGGTCTTGTTCGCGATCTTCGTCAGCTCGGCCCGGTGCAGCAGCAGCTTGCGTCGACGCCGCGGAGCATGGTTGTTCCACGTGCCGTTGAGGTACTCGGGGATGTGCACGTGCTCGAGGTAGAGCTCGTCACCGCTGAACTGGGCGAAGCCGTCGACGAGCGAGGCCCGGCCCATTCGCAGCGCCTTGACCTCGGTGCCGCTGAGCACGATGCCGGCTTCGAAGGTGTCCTCGATGAGGTAGTCGTGGCGCGCTTTGCGGTTGCTCGCGACGAGCGATAGCCCCTTCTCCTTCGGCACCGGACCAACCCTTTCGACTCACACCTGGCCACGCCCCAGCCGGGGCGGAAGGTCAACGCTACCCGACGCGCCGCATCGCTCCGACCGGGTTTGTCACCTGGTCGTCGTCAAAGACGTTCGCGCTGAGGCAGCCCTCAGAGCCACTTCCTCGGGTTGACCGGGGTGCCGTCCTCGTAGGTGCCGAAGTGCAGGTGGCAGCCGGTGGAGTAGCCGGTGGTGCCGGAGTAGGCGATCAGCTGGCCGCGCTTCACCGAACCACCGAAGTCGACGATCTTGGACAGGTGGTTGTAGCTGGTCACGAGGTCGACACCGCGACGGATGCCGTGGTCGATGAGCACCTGGTTGCCCCAGCCGCTTTCCTTCCAGCCCGCCCGGATGATCGTGCCGTCGGCGGCGGCGTACACGGGGGTACCGCAGGCCACTCCCCAGTCGAGCCCGTCGTGCAGCATCCACTTCTTCAGCACCGGGTGCCAACGCATCCCGAACCCGGAGGTCGTCGGGCCGTTGGCGGGGTAGCTGAGGAAGTTCGACGGCGTCGAAGGAGCCGACACCGGGGGCAGGTTCTCGGACGGCGTGCGGGTGACGCGCGGGGGCGGCTTGGGGGTGTACTTGCGCCCCTTCTTCGCCGCGGCGGCGGCCTTGGCGCGCTCGACCCTGATCTGCGCGGCGCGCTGGGCCGCGGCCTTGGCCCGTTCGGCACGGATCTTCGCCGCTCGTTCGGCCTTCAGCTTGGCGATCCGCTTGGCCTCGGCGATCCGGGCCAGCCTTGCTCGCTCGACCAGTACCGCCTTGAGCCGCGCCGACTCGGCCTGCGCGGTGGCGAGGTCTTGCTGCTCACCGGCCTGTTCGGTCTTGAGGTCGGCTGCGAAACCCACCTGCTGGGTCTTCAGGGTGTCGAGTGAGGCCTTGGCCGAGGTGGCGTTGTCGGCGGCCACGACGGCGTTGTTCTTGGCCACGACGGCCTGCTCGCGGGCCTGGGCGGCAGCGGCAGCGGCAGCTTCTGCGCCCTTGAGGGCCGCCTCTGCCTGTCGCTTCAGCGCAGCGATCTCACCGCGCACCGCGGTCAGGTACGAGCTGGTCGAGCTGTTGTCGGCCGTCATGGTGGCCAGTGAGTCGATGGTGTCGGCCGCGACGTTGCTGGCCGTGTCGGCCATGATGACGCGGTCGGCGAAGTCCTGCGGGCTGGTGGCGCCGAAGACCAGACCGAGCTGCGAGTCGTCTCCCGCGCCCTGGAAGACGTCGGCGGCATAGGCGTCGAGGGCGTCCTGAGAGCTGACCAGCTCGGAGCCGCTCTTGGCCAGCAGCTCGGTGGCCCGCTGCTGCTTGGCCTGGGCCACCGCGAGCTTCTGCGCGACGGCCTCGTTGTGGGCCCGCGCCTTGGCCTCGGCTGCGACGGCGCGAGCCTCGGTGGCCTCGGCCTGGGCCTGCGCGGTCAGGGCCTGGCTCTGCACCTGCTGGGCGGCGGTGAGCTTGGCCTGGGCGATCGGAAGCGACGCGTTGGTGCGCTCGAGGTTGATATAGGCCTTGGCCAGGTTCGCGTTGGTGCCCTCGAGCTGCTGACCGAGGGCGGCGATGCGTGCATCGGCCTTCTTCTTCTGGTCGGCCACGTCGTCGGCGCGGGCCACGAAGGCGTTGCCGAGCGAGATAGTGCACGCCAGCGCCACGCTCGCGGCCATGATCTTGGTCGCGGGCGTGACGGTGTCAGATCGCCTCTTGAGCCACATAGGTCTCATTGCTACCACAGGTGGGGGCTGTTGTGGCGGCTGAGCACCTGTGGGATCGCAGTGACGGGTGGCCCGTCCGGAGGATGGACGACGGGCCGGCGTGAGCTGCTCGTGGGCGGGTCAGACGCGCAGATAGCGCCGCAGGGTGACCCACGAGGTGAGGATGGCGAGCACGACGACCCCGCCGACGACGAACGGTGCGACGTAGAAGACGTCGACCACTCCGATGAAGGCGGTGTCGGTGAGGGTCTCGCTGAGAAAGCCGACGACGCCATACTTGACCGTCGCCCAGAGCATCACCATGGCCAGCACCGCCCCTGTGGCCGCCGCGATGACCGTCTCCATCACGAACGGGACGCGGATGGTGAAGTTGGAGGCACCGACCAGGCGCATGATCCCGGTCTCGCGTCGTCTGCTGAACGCGGTCTGCCGGATCGTGGTCGAGATGAGCATGACCGCGGCCAGCACCATCAGCGAGCTCAGCGCGATGGCCGCCCAGCTCACGGTGTTCATGAACGTGAAGAACTTCTCGAGCAGCTTCTTCTGGTCCTGCACGTCGGCGACGCCCGGCATCCCCTTGATCGAGCTGGCGACGACGTCGAACTTGCTGGCGTCATTGAGGTTGACCCGAAACGAGTCGGCGAAGTACGGCTCCCCAGCCCGCGCCAGCGGCGAGTTCTTGTAGGTGTCCTTGAACCGGGTGAAGGCCTCGTCGCGCGACTCGTAGAAGACCTCCTTGACGGTCGGCTTCAGCTGCTCGAGCTCGGCCTTGATGGCCGCTCGCTGGGCGTCGGTGGTCGCGTCGCCGGCGCAGTTGGTGTAGCGCGTCTTCTCGGCGCAGAGCAGCACGGTGACCTGCACCTTGTCGTACCAGTAGTCCTTCATGGTGTCGACCTGTCGCTGGCCCAGCAGGCCGAGGCCGAGCAGGAACATCGAGATCATCGTGACGATGACGACCGAGACGGCCATCGAGAGGTTGCGTCGCAGACCGTTGCCGATCTCGCCGAGCAGGAACTGGATTCGCATGATGCCTGCCGATCAGCTGCTGGTCTGGGTCGCGCTGGAGCGACCGGTGCGGGGGGGCCGTCCGGCCTTGTCACGGCGACGCCGTAGCAGCCCCGTTCGTTCGTGGGGCGCTGCGCTCTCGCCCCCGACCGTCACGAGCTCACCGGAGGTCGCTGGGTCGGCAGCAGCGTTGGTGTCGGGACCGGGCGGAGCGGCATCCGGCACCGGCGTCGTCGTTCCGTCGTCGAAGCCGTCGGCCACCTCGGGTTCGTCGGTGCGCGCCGGCACCCCCTCCCCGACGTCGATCCGAACCCGCGGGATGCTGCCCGTGGTGTACTCACCCGCCTGCTGGTCGCGCACCAGGTCGCCGTCGACGAGCTCGACGACGCGCTTGCGCATGGCGTTGACGGTCGCGGTGTCGTGGGTGGCCATGACCACAGTGGTGCCCGTGCGATGGATGCGGTCGAGCAGCTGCACGATCTCGAGACTCGTCGCGGGGTCAAGGTTTCCGGTCGGCTCGTCGGCGAGCAGGATCGAAGGCCGGTTGACGAAGGCCCGGGCGATGGCGACCCGCTGCTGCTCCCCGCCGGAGAGCTGGTGCGGCAGGCGCTTCTCCTTGCCGGCCAGACCCACGAGCTCAAGCGTCTCGGGCACGGTCTGGCGGATGCGCGACCTTGAGCTGCCCAGCACCTGCAGGGCGTAGGCGACGTTCTGGAAGACCGTCTTGTTCGGCAGCAGCCGGAAGTCCTGGAAGACGCAGCCGATCTCGCGGCGCAGCGCCGGAACCTTGCGGTCAGGCAGGCGGCCGAGGTCGCGCCCGGCGATCAGGATGCGCCCCTGCGTCGTGTCCTGTTCCTTGAGCACCAGCTGGAGCATGGTCGACTTCCCCGAACCCGACTTGCCCACGACGAACACGAACTCGCCGCGAGGAATCTCGAGGGAGACGTCGCGCAGGGCAGGGCGCTTCGTCTTGGGATACGTCTTCGTGACGTTCTCGAAGAGGATCATGACGACGGGCCTCGCTCGCACTGCGCGGAGGGCGGGCGGTCGCCGGTCGGCGTTCACCCGGGCACTTCGAGATCCGGCTGACTGCCGGTTGGTGCCGCCTACGAGGTTACGGCCGAGACGGGTGAAACCGGTGTTACCCGTGTGCCGGGCGTGGCGTGAGCCTCAGGCGTTGGCCTTCTGCTGGCCGATCTGCCAACGGATGCCGGCCTCGATGAAGCCGTCGATGTCACCGTCGAACACGGCGCTCGGGTTGCCGGTCTCGTAGTCGGTGCGGAGGTCTTTGACCATCTGGTAAGGGTTCAGCACGTACGAGCGCATCTGGTCGCCCCAGCTGGCCTTGACGTCGCCGGCCATCTCCTTCTTCACCGCGGCCTCCTCGGCCTTGCGCTGCAGCAGCAGCCGTGACTGCAGCACGCGCAGGGCAGCGGCGCGGTTCTGGATCTGGCTCTTCTCGTTCTGCATCGAGACGATGATGCCGGTGGGGAGGTGCGTCATCCGCACGGCCGAGTCGGTCGTGTTGACGCTCTGCCCACCGGGGCCGGAGGAGCGGAAGACGTCGACCTTCAGCTCGTTCTCGGGGATCTCGATCGAGTCGTCGCTCTCGATGAGCGGGATGACCTCGACGGCGGCGAAGCTGGTCTGGCGCCGGCCCTGGTTGTCGAACGGGCTGATCCGCACCAGCCGGTGGGTGCCCGCCTCGACGCCGAGGTGCCCGAAGGCGTAGGGCACGTTGACCTCGAAGGTGGCCGACTTCAGGCCCGCCTCCTCGGCGTAGGAGGTGTCCATCACCTTGGTCGGGTAGCCGTGCCGCTCGGCCCAGCGAAGGTACATGCGCATCAGCATCTCGGCGAAGTCGGCGGCGTCGACGCCACCGGCGCCGGAGCGGATCGTCACCACGGCCGCGCGCTCGTCGTACTCCCCCGCGAGCAGCGTGCGCACCTCGAGCTCGCCGACGGCCTTCCTCAGCTTGACGAGGTCGCGCTCCGCCTCGTCCATCGTGGCCTGGTCGGACTCCTCGGTGGCCATCTCGACGAGCGTCTCGAGGTCTTCGATGCGGGCATCCATCTCGAGCACCCGGTCACGCTCGGAGTTCGCGCGGCTGAGCGCGCTCGTCACGACCTGGGCCTTGTCGGGGTCGTCCCACAGGTTGGGAACGCTGGCCTGCTTCTCGAGGTCGGCGATCCGGGTCGCGAGCGTGTCGAGGTCAGTCACCTCGCGCACCGAGTCCATGGTCGCGTGGAGCTCTTTCAGTTCTTGCGAGAAGTCGACAGCCACAGTCACTCAGCCTACGGCAGTGCCGACGCGGGCCTGACCGAACGCTGGGCGTCTGCTCAACCGGTGGATGCCGGGCCGCCCGTACCAGTGCTGGCGCCGGCCTGGCCGAGGGTGAGCACCACCTGATCGGGGCAGGTCACTCAGGCCTTCGGCTTTCACGGCTTGGAGGTGGTGGAACAGTCTCTCGAAGTCACCCTGTGTCGACGGTGGCCTTCTCGGCGGCCAGGCCCCGCGGCTTGCCCATGGTCAACGGTTCCGTCGGCCCTGACGCATTCGTCGGGGAGGCTGCTCTCAGTCGGTTGGCGCGCCGTCGTCGCGGACGTCCTGGACGACCTCGTTGCGCCGCAGGAACCAGGGCTTGTAGGGCGGGTCGAAGCGGGCGTAGCGCCGCTCGCCGACCGGCTCGAGCCCGGCCTGCTCGATGGTCGCGAGCAGCGTGGCCTCGTGCTCGCGAAAGGCCGGCTCGCTCGAGCGACCACTGAACGTGACGGCGACCGAGAGCCGCTCAGGTACCTCCCGCAGCACGACCTCGGGGTTGGTCGGCTCGGGCGCCGTGTCGATCGTGAGGTCGGCCGGGAGCACGAAGGTCACGACGTACTGGTCGGCGCTGCCACTCTGGGTCACCGGCGCCGTCATGGCGATCTTCTGCGAGCTGCCCTCCTGGGTGACCGGCGCCGTCATGGCGATGTTCGCCTTCGCCGTGTTCTGCCCGCCGATGTAGCTCACCAGGCGACGGAAGGCGGCGCTGCCGGCATCCTCGAAGCTGGCCGTCACGGTGGTCTGCGCCACGACATGGCGCGGGTAGTGGCGCACCTCGACGTCGCCCAGGGTGCGCTCGACGACGTACGGCTGCTGTTCGGTCATACCGCCACCGTATGCCGCCTCGCTTCCGGCCGAGGGGCGGCTGGCTCACGGTACGTTCGACGCGGGCTGAGATCGCGAGCCGACGCGGTCGGGCTGCGATGGAGGGGGTCTGAATGGGCGAGCACTGGCCCAGCACCGACGTGCGGTGGGAGGAGCCGGCCTACCTGCCGGTCAACACGGCGCGCTGGCAGCGCGCCGTCGACGACGCGCTCGCGGAGGCCACTTTGAGCCTCGAGCCGACCGATCACCACGACTTCGTCGTGCTCGTCGGGGCCTGCCCGCGGTGCGGCCACCGGCTGCAGCAGACCCTCGAGTTCGAGGTGTTCCGCTCGATCGATGAGCCGCTGGAGACTGGCGTGGGGCGCTTCAACATCGACTGCAGCTGCCCCAACCCGCACGAGGGCCGGCTGGCGGGGCGGACGGGCTGTGGCTGGGGCGGGCCGCTGCCCGTCACCCTCCAGCGGGGCGCCTGATGGCCGACGAGGTCGAGTTCTGGAAGCAGCAGGTGCTGGCCCGTAACCGTGACCAGCTGACGACCGTGTCGAGGGCGGCTACGGCGTGGTCGGCCCTGTTCACGGGCGTGCTCGGCGTCTTCAGCACCGTGGCCTTCGCGGGCGGGCTGACGGCCGTCGACCGGCTTGCTGACCCCTGGGCCGGGCTCGTCAAGGCAGCGACTCTCGTCGCGGTGGTGCTGGCGTTGCTGGCGACGGTCTTGGCCGGGCTCGCCTCGGGCGCCTCGGTGTCGGTGACCAGCGACAGCACGTGGGACGGGCAGCGCGACTGGGTCAAGACCCAGGCCGCGACCGCCTACGCACGGTTGGGCGCGGCCAAGAAGCTCGGGACCGCGGCCGGCGTGGTGGTGCTGCTCGGCTCAGCGGGTGTGCTGCTCGCCGGTGAGGCGGCGCCCACGGCTCCGACCGTCGTCGTGGTCGTCGGTGGTCGAGCGCTCTGTGGGCCGCTGCTCGCCCGCGGCGACGGGCTGGCCGTCGGTGCCACCGAGCTGACCACGGTCACCTCGCTGACCGTGGTGGAGGCGTGCCCCTGACACCTCGGCCGGCTGCGACAGCGACGTCAGCAGGTCTTGGTGCCGGTCTTGGAGGTGGTCCACGTGCAGGTGTGCACGTTCACGCCGCGGCTGTCGCGCAGGTAGGCGGTGTCGCCGGTGTTGTTCCAGACGTACCAGGTGGTGTTGTAGTAGCGGTGCGCCGACATCGCGGTGCCCTTGCCCGAGAGAACGGTGACCGTGGCCCGCGCCTTCAGGGTGAAGGTCGGGAAGGTGTAGACGTGGTTGGAGCGGTCGCGAAGGGTGTAGCCCTTGAGGTTGCGGGCCGTGCCGGTGGTGTTCGTGATGCGCACGTACTCGGCGTTGAGGCTGGTGTTGCTGCCCTTGTCGGAGCCGGGTGAGTCGAAGTAGACGTAGCTGACCTTCACCGCCGGCGTGGTCGCGGCCTCGCTCGAGGCGGCGAAGGTGAGCAGCAGGGCGGTGAGCGAGGCGACCGTGAGGGTGGCGGCGGCAAGGCGAGCGGCGAGGGGCATGAGCCAGAACGTAGGCGCTCCCGCGCACGCGTCTGACCGCTTTCGACGGATCTGCGACATAACGCGATGCAGGTCTCGCGAGACGGCCGATGCCAGCGGTCGTTCTCGGTGGTGGCTCGAGGTGGTGGCTCGAGGTGGTGGCTCGGTGGTGGCTCAGCCGAGGGGCGCGCGTGCCCGTGCGGTGACCGTGATGGTGACGCCTCCTCCGAGGCTCTGCAGGAACCAGCCCGTCATCGGCAGGTCGGCATGGCCGCTGACGGTCACCACCGCGGTCGAACCGTCGGGTGACCCGGTCTGCGGCACCACGGCCCAGTCGCTGACCCCGACGGGTCGTGGGGTGCGGCCGAGCAGGTCGGTGGCCGACTGCCGCACGCTGGCGTCGGTCAGGGCCACCCGGTCTCCCAGTCCCTGCTGGTAGGCCGACTGCTCATCGAGTGCATCGGCGGCGTCGAGCGCGACGGCGTCGGCCGTGTCGAGCAGACGCATCCGAGCCAGCTGCGCCGCGGTGACGTCGATGGCGCCGAGCACGAGCGCGGAGACGAGCAGGAAGAGCCCAAGGATCAAGACACTGATCTGCCCCTCGTCGCGCCGGCCGAACGGCATCCTCGGGGGTTGCGGCCCTGCCCCCTGTCGGTTGAGCCGGCTCATCGGGCGACGAACCGGTCGACAGTGGCCACGTGCGACGACGAGATCGTCACCGAGCTGGGTAGTCGCTCGGCCAGGAAGTCGGGGATCAGCGGCAGCTCGACCTCGATGGTCGCGGTGCTCGTGACGGTTCCCTCGGGGCGCAGGCAGGGCGACCCGTCACAGGAGAGGGCCAGGGAGGTTCCCGCGGAGAAGGAGAAGTCGGTGAACGCCAGGCCGGCAGCTGCCTGCGCACGGGCCCGGGCCTCGTCGTCACTCTCGGCCGTGACGAACGCGCGGCCCGACTCGCGGCCGGCCAGCGATGCCGAGAAGGCAGCGGCCTGCAGCCGGGCCGCGGTGAGCACGAGGTAGACCAGCGGGAGCAACAGCAGGAGGCCGAGAAACACGAACTCGATGATGGCCCGCCCTTCGTCGGCCTGGCCGAGCCGGCGCCGGAGCCTGGCGGCCGCTCTCGCGGGCCACCTCATGGCCCGTTCCCGATGACCTGCTGCTCGCTGAACGCCCGCCCGGTGACGCTCATGGCGCCCGACGGCCCGATCACTCCGAGAATCGGGAAGGGCGCCCGGACGGTCACCTCCACGACGCGCACACCGCCACTCGTGACCCGCTGCGCAGCGCTGACATCGGCCGCGTACGAGGGGTTGAGCGCGGTGCTGATCAGCTCGACGGTTCGGCCCGACGCGTCGCCTGAGCCGGCATCCGCACGTGCGCCGTACCGAGCGCCTTCGGACGCGGACGCGATGAGCGTGTTACGCACGTAGAGCGTCAGACCGAGCTGGAAGGTCGCGAGCGCGACGAACATCAGCAGCGCCGCCACCATGACGAACTCCGCGATGGCCGACCCGTGGTCGGCCTCGCTTCGTCGGGGCAGGCAGGCGCGCATGGTCGCTGTCGGTCGTCGTGGTTCGGTTCTGCCGGCTACTTGCCCGGCCCTGAGACGCCCTTGATGGCGGTCTCGAACAGAGCGCTGAGCTGAGGGCCGGCGATGGCCCAGATGGCCGTGACGAGGCCGGCGGTCATCAGGGTGATCAGCACCCAGCCGGGCACGTCGCCTCGATCACGGCGTCCGCCGAGACGTGCGACAACGGCCGCGGCCAGTCGCTCCTGCTGACGTCGGGTGGCGCTGACGATGGCGCTCATGAGATCTCCTTGGCTGGTGGTGCGGTGAGTTGATCTGGTGCTGCTGTAGTTCGGTCAGAGCTGAAAGCTGAGGAAGCTGATTCCGGGGTAGATGGCGAAGAGGATCGTGACGGGCAGGATCAGGAAAACCACGGGCATCATCATGAAGATCTCCTTCTTGCCGCCCTGCTCCATCAAGGAACGGCGGCCCTCCTCACGCACGTCCTGCGCCTGGGCGCGCAGCACCTCGGCCAGGGGCGTCCCCCGCTCGACCGCGATGACGATTCCGTCGACGAAGCGGCTGAGGCTCATCAGCCCCGTGCGATCGGCCAGGCCCTGAAGCGCGGTCGGCAGGTTGGCGCCGGCACGGGCGTCAGCGAGGCAACGTCGCAGCTCGTCAGACAGCTCACCGTGCGACAGCCGACAGACCCGTTCGAGTGCTCCGGTCGCACCTTCACCGGCGCTGACCGCGAGCGCGAGCAGCTCTGCCGTGGTGGGAAACTCCGCAAGCATCCGCTGCTCTCGTCGAGACGCCGTGCTCGAGAGGGCAGTGTCGCGCAGGATCACCCCCAGCGCCGCTCCGAGCACGGTGAACATGACGAGCAGGGGCACCGACAGCTCACGACGCGACGCCGCCAGCAGAGCGGTGCCGACCAGGCCGGCGACGGCGCCGCCGGCACCCCAGAGCACCTGCTCGGCGCGAAACCGTTCGACATCGGCCGGTTGACCGGCGCGCAGCTGACGACGGGCCACGGACGGCGCCCCACCCAGGACCCGCTCGATCATGGCGCCCAGCTTGGCCACGTGAGGGGCGAACAGCTCCCCGAAGCCGAAGGGCCCACGAGCGGGCGCCGGCGCCATCAGCAGGGTCGACGGGCGCGGGGTGTCGCGCAGATACGGTTCGAGCCGGTCGTCGAGGGTCGGCTGCCGGTAGACCGGCAGACCGGCCACGACGAGCGCGACCCCGGCCAGTACGAGCACCCCGATCAGGGCGCCGGGCCACGACCAGCTGTCGTCGAAGACCGCGAGAGGAGAGGCGAGGGCGCCCTTCATCGCAACACCCGTTCCTCATCAGGCAGCCGGCCGATCCACACCATGATGCGGTAGGCGAGCACCGTGAGCCCGCCACCAATGGCGAGGATGAGCCACCCGGTGGGCGAGGAGTAGGCCGACAACGACCCACCCTTGAACGCGAGCATGGCCAGCACGACCCAGGGCGCAGCGACGGCGAGCCGGGCAGCGTTCACCGTCCACCCCTGCCGGGTCTCCAGCTCAGAACGCGTGCGTGAGTCCTCCCGCAGAAAGGTCGACAAAGTACGCAGCAGCTTGCCGAGGTCACTTCCACCGACCTCGCGTGCGATGCGGAGCGACTCGACCAGGCGATCGGCGACCGGGTCGCTGAGGCGGTGCTTGAGACGGTCGAGGCAGTCGTGAAAGCGTCCGGTGGTGCGGTAGTCCTCGGCGAACGCCGCAAAGGCCGGGCGTAGCTCTTCGGGGCCGTGCACGGCAAGCTGCGCGAGCGCTTCCGGCAGGGCCAGACCGGCCCGCACACCAGAGGTGATGTTGTCGACGGCATCCGGCCACAGGTCGCGCATCTTGTTGCGGCGCTCCCGGGCTCGCATGCGCACCAACGAGATCGGTACCGCCCCGGCGAAGACAGCGAAGCACAGAGCGATGGGCACCACGTGCGTGACGACGGCGCCGAACAGGAAGACGAGCACGAACAGCACGACCGAGCCGACCACGATGTTCGTCGGGGTGACCGAGGGGTAACCGGCCTGATTGAGATGGTCCTGCAGCCGCGCCATGAAGCCGTGGCGGGCGCGCGGCGTCTGCGAGTGGCCGTCCTGCGGCCAGAACGACCAGTAGATGCAGAAGACGCCGGCGCCCAGGATGAGGCCGATGACGACGGGCGACATCACGGGTCGCCTTGGGCCAACAGAGCCGCGAGCTCATAACCGGCGCGTTCGAACGACTCGCGGTGAGGAGGAAAGCCATCGGCGCGGCGAAGCCGCCCGCCCCGCGTCACGAAGAGGTCGGCGACCTCGATGATGTCACCCTCGGCCCGCCCCGGCACCGCCACGATCTCTCGCACGCGGCGCACGCCGTCACGCTCGAGCGCGACCTGCACGACGATGTCGATGGCCGCCGCTACGGTGGGCACCACGAAACGGCTCGATACGTTCTCGCCAGCGAGGAGGGGGAGCGTGCACATTTTTGTCACGGCCTCGCGAGCACTGTTGGCGTGCACCGAGCACATACCGGGGATGCCGCTGTTGAGCGCGATGAGCAGGTCAAGGCTCTCTTCCTGACGCACCTCTCCGACGATGATGCGCGAGGGTCGCATCCGCAGCGCCTCCTTCACCAGGCGCCGCAACGGCACCTCGCCCGTGCCCTCGAGACTGGGCTGCCGGCATTGCATTGACGCCACATCGCGCAGCGGGATCTTGAGCTCGAAGACCTCTTCGCAGGTGATCACCCGTTCGCGCGGCGGGATCGCGGCCGCGAGGCAGTTGAGCAGCGTGGTCTTGCCGGCCTGGGTGCCTCCTGCGACGAGCACGTTGAGACCGCTGGCAACCGCGGCCCCGAGGAAGGTCGCAGCCTGCTTCGTGACGGTGCCGAGCTTGACCAGGTCGTCGAGGTGATCGGCCTTGACCACGAACTTCCTGACGTTCACCTGCCAATGAGCGCGCGCGATGTCGGGGATGACGACATGAAGCCGCGAGCCGTCGGAAAGGGTGGCGTCGACGAACGGCGAGCTCAGGTCGACCCGTCGACCTGATGCCTTGAGCATCCGCTCGACCAGGTCACGCACCTCGTCGGCGGTCAGGATCGTGGTGGTGAGCTCTGCCACCCCTCCGCGGGCTACGAAGATCTGCGATGGGGAGTTGATCCAGATCTCCTCCACGGTGGGGTCGTCGAAGTACTGCTGCAACGCTCCGTAGCCGGCCACGACCGCGAGGATCGCGTGCACGGCCGACCGCTGGTCACCGAGCGGGGGCAGCCCACCGTGAAGGGACCGGTCGTCGTAGTCCGCAACCGCATCCTGCACGAGGCGACGCACACCCACGATGTCGTGAGCAGGGTCGATCCCCGAGCGACGGATCAGCTCGCGAACCTCACCCTCGACGTGCCGTTGGGCCTCGTGCGTCGACATCCCTGACCCCCTGACTGGTCACCGTTCGGGGCAGATCCTGCCCCGCGTTTGTTGCTTCCTCGCGCCGAAGCGTAATTCACGAGTCGTCGCTCGCCCCGGCCAAAAAACCAAACCTGTGGACAACCTTGTCAAGTCGCCGCGCCGGTGCCAGACGATACCGGATCCGGGGTCGAGCCCGATCTCGTCGTCCACAGCTGTGGACGACCTCCGACGTGAGGTGCCCCTCTCCGCTTGGCTGACAACGGCCACGAAGGAGGCTCCTGTGCGACTGCGGCTGCGCCTCATCGATCCCCGCTCGAACCCCAGCGGTCACCTCGACGTGCTGGTCGAGTGCTCGCCGGCCACGTCGTTCGGCGTCCTGCGCGGCCGCCTTGCCGCGCTGGTGGTCGACGCGTCCGACGGGTTCGAGGTGGACGGCATCCTGGTGACCGACGACGCAGAGTGGGGGGTCCCGCCCCTCCTTCAGGGCGCCGCACTCACTGCTCGTGCCAGCGGGTTCACCTCTGGCCGCATGCCTGGTCGCCCGGTCGGGCTGCTCGAGCTGCAGGTGGTCGGTGGGCCGGGAGCCGGTCGTCGCATTCCGCTCAGCCGGGGCGAGCACCTACTCGGGCGGGCGCCCCAATGTGCTGTTCGACTCGATGACGCAGGGGTGTCGCGGGCTCACGCCATGCTGACCGTCGGCGACGACGGGGTAACGCTGCGCGACGTCGAGCCGACCAACCCGACCATGGTCGGCGTCCGACCAACACCACCGGCCGGGGTGTCCCTCGCGGTGGGCGCCAGGGTCCGGCTCGCTTCGACCACGCTGGTCCTGCGACGACCCACGTCGACGCCGGCCCCGATCACGCTCGACGACGGACTCCTGCGCCTGCACCGACGGCCGCGGTTCGTCTCGACGGCTTCCCCTGTCGCGGTCGAGTTCCCGGCACGTCCGAAGCGCTCCGAGCGAAGTCGGATGCCGTTGCTCGCGTCACTGACGCCGCTCGGCCTCTCCGGGGCGCTGGCCCTGGCGCTGCACTCGCCGATCATGCTGCTCTTCGCCCTGATGTCACCGGTGATGCTGCTGGGGCAATGGTGGAGCGACCGTAGGCACGGGCGCACCTCCTTCCGGCGGCAGCTCGCCGACCACGCCGTGGCCGTGGCGGCCGCCGAGCACCAGCTGCACTGCGTCGTGCAGCGAGAGGAGCAGGAAAGGCGGGCTGAACACCCTGACCTCGCTGAGGTGGCAGTGGTCGCACAGCTGCGTGACGCACGCCTGTGGCAACGCACACCTGGCGATCCGGACGACCTCGTCTTGAGGTTCGGCAGCGCCGACCTCGAGCCGCGTGCCGCCGTGACTGGCGCGCCCACAGGCCCGACACCCTCCTGCCACGACGTGCCGGTCACGTGCGACCTCGCCGACGCTGGAGTGGTCGGCGTCGCAGGCCCACGGGAACGGGTGCTCGCCGTCGCCGGGTCGATGCTCGCCCAGCTGTGCGTGTGGCACTCACCGCAGCGCGCGAACCTCGTTCTGCTCACCACCTCCCCCAGCCCCGAAGCCGACTGGGCGTGGCTCACCCGCACCCCCCACCTCGACGGGGCCAACCGCTCGGTGGCCAGAGTCGGCACGCTCGGAGACCGGCTCTCGGTCGCGACACGAGTCAGCGAGCTCACCGAGCACGTGGCCGCGAGAGCCTCAGCCCGCGCGGCCCACGACGAGGGCGCGCTGGCCGCGCTGCCGACGGTCGTCGTGGTGCTCGACGGCGCGCGCGAGCTGCGCGCCGTCGCCGGAGTGGCCGAGCTGCTGCGGCTGGGCCCGGCGCTCGACGTCCGCTTCATCTGCCTCGACGCATCGATCTCGGGACTGCCTGTCGAAACGGTCAGCCAGATCGAGGTGCACGCGTCGACCGAGCCTCGGGCGACCCTGACGACGAGCCAGGGTGTCGTGGGCGAACCGGCCGGCATCGTGCCCGACCTGCCGACCGGTGGTTGGCTCCTGCGCCTGGGCAGCTCGCTGTCGCCGTTGCAGGACGCCACCCCTCGCCGCGGCGAAGCCGGCCTGCCTGAGCAGCTCGGGTTCCGCGAGCTTGCCGTTCAGGAAGGCAGTGACCCCGCATCGGCTACCGACCTGACGCGGGCCTGGGCCAACAGCGGCCGCCCTCGAGCCCTGGTCGGGGTGACGCGCGAGGGTCCGTACTGGCTCGACCTCGCCCAGCATGGCCCCCACGCCCTGGTGGGCGGCACGACCGGTGCGGGCAAGTCGGAGATGCTGCAGACACTGGTGGCCGGGCTGGCCGTGTCGAGTCGGCCCGACGACCTCGGCTTCGTGCTCATCGACTACAAGGGCGGGTCGGCGTTCAAGGAGTGCTCTCGCCTACCCCACGTGGTGGGCCTGGTCACCGACCTCGACGAGAGCCTGACCGCACGCGCCCTCACGTCGCTCGGAGCCGAGCTGAAACGTCGCGAACGGGTGCTGGCGGCCAGTGGCGCCAAGGATGTCGACGACCACCGGCGACGCCGCTTGGCCGACCCGTCGCTGCGCCGCCTTGGCCGGCTCGTGATCGTCGTCGACGAGTTCAAGATGCTCGCCGACGAGCTTCCTGACTTTGTGTCGGGGCTGGTGCAGCTCGCGGCGATCGGGCGCTCCCTCGGCGTGCACCTGGTGCTGGCCACCCAGCGACCCGGGGGAATCGTGAGCGCCGACATGCGCGCCAACATCTCCCTGCGGGTCGCGTTGCGCGTGCGTGACCGTTCCGACAGCGACGACGTCATCGAGGACCCTCGGGCCGCGACCATCAGCGACCGGATGCCGGGACGCGCCTTCGTACGCACCGCCGACCAGCGGCTCGTCGAGGTGCAGTTCGCGCACGTCGGCGCGGTGCTGGAGGCTGGGCGTCAGGCCGGCACAGAGACCAGCGTGTGGCCGCTGCGCTGGTCAAACCTGGCCGAAGCAGCACCCACGGCTGGTGCACGTGAGGCCGGAGAACGTACCGAGCTCGCGGCCGTCGTCGACGCGACCCGAGAGGCTGCTGCGTCGCTGTCGATAGAGGCCACCGCAGCGCCCTGGCTGCCACCCCTGCCTGCCGTGCTTCCGGTCTCGGCGTTGCCCAGGGCTGACGGTGGGGTTCCGGTCGGTCTGCGCGACGAGCCCGAGCAGCAGAGCCAAGCGGTGCTGACGTGGCACCCCGAAACAGACGGGCACCTCGGCTTCGCCGGCGGTTCGCGAACGGGACGGTCCACGGCGCTGCGATCGCTGGTGGTCGGCCTCGCCGAACGCCACTCCCCCGCCGAGCTGCACGTCCACGTGCTCGAGGGACGCCGCGGAGCGCTCACCGACCTGCTGGCCCTGCCGCAGGTGGGCTCGGTGACCTCAGCCGACGACCCCGCCTTGGCCCGGCGTGTGGTCTCGCGCATCGCGGACGCCACCCGGTTGAGCTTCCCCGGCGACCGACGTGCGCCCCACACGGTGCTCGTCGTCGACGGGTGGGAGGCCATCGAGGACGCCTTCTCCGACCTCGACCACGGAGCGCCGACCGACGAGCTTCTGCGACTCGCTCGGGACGGGCTGTCGACCGGGCTGCGTCTGGTCGTCACCGGAGGCCGGGCCGTGAGCACCGGTCGCCTCTCCGGACTGCTGCAACGTCGCATCGTGCTGGCGATGCCTGACCCTCTCGACCTCACCCTCGCCGGCGTCGACGCTCGGCGAGCAAGCACTCCGCTGCCGCCCGGGCGGGGCTTCGAGCTGCCCGGGGGCCAGCTCGTGCACCTGGCCCACGTCGGCACCTCGGTCGAGCAAGCGAGCCAGCTCGCAGCGGTGGGGTCGGCGGCCGACCTGGCTCACCTTCGCAGTCACGACGTGCTGCACCAACACCTGCCGTGGCGGGTGCGGGCCCTACCCACCACCGTCGCCCCGGCCGAGCTGCAGTCTCACGGACGGTCCCTGTGCTTGGGGCTGGGCGGCGACGACGCCACGACCGTGCACCTCGACCCGGCCGCCTCCGGGAGGCGTCTGCTCGTCGTCGGGCCGGCTCGCAGCGGCCGCTCCACCACCTTGGCGCTGATCGCCCAACAGCTCGTGGCTGCCGGGCGACCCGTAGCCGTCATCACCGGGCGCCGCTCGCGACTGGCCGAGCTGGCTGGCCTTCCCGGGCTGCACCTGCTCGACGCCGCCGCCCGTGGCGGGTTCGTCGAGCTGCGACGGGCGACCCCCGGGCTCGGCATCCTCGTCGACGACGCCGAGAACCTCGTCGGAACCCCGATGGAAGATGCCCTGCTCGAGGCGACCACCCTCGTGGACACGGCCGAGGGCGTGGTCGTCGTCGCAGCCGACACCCAGCGCGCCCTCGGGCTGTTCCGGGGCCTGGTGCCAGAAGTGTGCCGCGACGGGTGCGGCATCCTGCTTTCGCCTGTGTCGGCCGCCGACGGCGATCTGCTGCGGGTGCGCGTCGACGTGCCGAACGAGCGCCGACCCGGGTTCGGGTTCGTCGTGGCCGAGGGCTCCTGCACTCCTGTACAGGTCGCCGATGCCTTTGCTCTTCCTGCTCCTGCCGTGCATCAGCCACCTCCGACGACCAGTCGATCGTGACCAGAGACAGCCCGCAGCGGTCGAGGTATCCCACCGCGCTCCACCGCGTCGGAATACCTCGAACCCGGAACGTCAACGGA
>JBBSTU010000040.1:0-23655 GCA_038235595.1 Actinomycetales bacterium
CTGGAACGGGTTGTCGCGCAGGTGGCGACGCAGGTGCCGTGGCGCCCCGGGGCCCGTGAGCTGCTCTTCGAGCTGGGGCGGCTGGAGGTGCCGTCACTGCTCGTGACCATGTCGTGGCGCTCACTCGCCGACCGGGTCGTCGGGGCTCTGCCCGAAGGCACCTTCCGGGCCCTGGTCACCGGCGACGAGGTCAGCCACGGCAAGCCGCACCCGGAGCCGTACCTGTCTGCAGCCCGGTTGATCGGTGTCGACCCCCGCGACTGCGTCGCGCTCGAAGACTCCCCGACCGGGGTGCGTTCAGCCACCGCGGCGGGGGTACCGACCATCGCCATCCCGCACGTCGTTCCGGTGCCTCCGATCGAGGGCGCGGTGCAGGTGTCGACCCTGGCCGGGGTCTCGGCCTATGACCTCATCGAGCTCGTGGCGCCGGTTCGCACCAAGCGCTGATCCGAGGCTTCCGGTGTCGGCTCAACGTCGCTTGCGTCGGCGCTGCGCTGCGCCCGGCTTCGGCGCTCCGCCTCGGCGGCTGGGCCTGGTCGGCCGGCGGGCACCCGAACCGGGCCCGGGCGCCGACGCCGTCAACGGGGCAGCCGTACCGGGCGCAGACCGTGTGGGCCCTGACTCGCCGCGGCTGCTGCGTTCGGTGCGACCGCGCACGATCCCGATGAAGGTCTCGATGCGGTCGTCGTCGTCGTCGACGCGCCAGGCGAGCCCGATGCGCGACGGGGCGATGCCGGTCACCGGTCGATGCACGACGTCCTTGCGGTGGTGCAGGCGCGCCACCGACAGGGGCACGATCACGACTCCAGAGCCGGCCGCCACGACCGACACCGCCGCCTTCGTGCTCATCGGGGGCAGCTCGTCGGCGCGCCCGGCGAGCTCGGGGGCGGTGACTGCGAGCCACTCCGGCACGGTGCTCGACGGCTGTAGCAGCTGCTCGTCGGCAAGGTCCCGCACGTCGATCTCGTCGAAGGCAGCGACCGGATGGTCCTTGGCCACCACGACGACCGGCACCTCCTCGTAGAGCGGTATGACGTGCAGACCCTCGCGGTCGACGGGGAGGCGAACGAAGCACATCGAGCACTCGCCGTTGCGCAGCTCGCGCACGGGGTCCTCGCCCGCCGGTGCAGCCTCCAGGGGCACATCGGGCACGCGTGCGGCCCAGATCCGCACCCACTTGTCGGGGGTGACGCCGGCGACGAACTGCACACGGAACGGCTCCGGCATCGGTGACCTCTCGGGAACGTGGGGGCCCCCAGAGGCTAGTGCAGCGACCGGGGCAGACCGGCATCAGGCGAGCGGGGTGCGACGCAGCAGGGTAGGAAGGACTGGTGAACCAACCGGCCGACCCTTTCGTGCACGTGACGGGCGCGAGCGAGAACAACCTGCGCAACGTCGATGTCGACATCCCCCGCGACGCCATGGTCGCCTTCACAGGGGTCTCGGGATCGGGTAAGTCGTCGCTCGCCTTCGGCACGCTCTATGCCGAGGCCCAACGCCGCTACTTCGAGTCGGTGGCGCCGTACGCCCGACGACTGCTGCAGCAGGTGGGGGCCCCGCACGTGCAGGAGATCACCGGGCTGCCACCGGCCGTGGCCCTGCAGCAGCGGCGCGGCTCACCGAGCTCAAGATCGACGGTCGGCACCATCACGACACTCTCGAACCTGTTGCGGATGCTGTACTCCCGCGCTGGCACCTACCCCGACGGTGCGACACGGCTGGGGGCCGAAGCCTTCTCGCCGAACACCGCAGCCGGGGCGTGTCCCGACTGTCACGGGTTGGGCGAGGCGCACGATGTGGCTGAGGACCTGCTCGTCCCCGACCCGTCGCTCAGCATTCGCGACGGGGCGATCGCCGCGTGGCCGGGCGCTTGGCAGGGCAAGAACCTGCTGCGGGTCACGAAGGCCGTCGGGATCGACGTCGACGCCCCCTGGCGCCACCTCTCCCGCAAGGACCGCGACTGGCTGCTCTACACCGACGAGCAGCCGCGCGTGCTCGTCGACCGGCGCGGTGAGCCCGACGACTCCACCGGTCGCGACTACCACGGCACCTTCTGGAGCGCCCGCAAGCATGTGCGTCACGTGCTGGCCGACACCAAGAGCCAGATGATGCGCGACAAGGCGATGCGTTTCGTCCGCACTGCCACGTGTCCGGTCTGCCACGGCACCGGTCTGCAACCGGCATCGCTGGCCGTCACCTTCCGAGGGCTGCCCATCGCTGCGACCAACGCCTTGTCGTTCACCGAGCTGGTGGCCCTGCTCCGTCCGGTCGCCGAGCTCACCAAGGCGGGGGCGGCCACCTCCTACGCCGACTCCGGCGAGGCGACCGAGGTGGCAGTGCGCATCTGCGCCGACCTGGTCGCCCGGGTCGAGGTGCTGCGGGGCCTCGGCCTCGGCTACCTCAGCCTCGGTCGTGGCTCGACGACCCTGTCACCGGGCGAGGCGCAGCGACTGCGGATCGCCACGCAGCTGCGGTCGGGTCTTTTCGGTGTGGTCTACGTGCTCGACGAACCGTCGGCAGGGCTGCACCCGGCCGACGCCGAACCCTTGATCGACGTGCTCGACCGGCTGAAGGCCTCCGGCAACTCGCTCTTCGTCGTGGAACACGACCTTGACGTCGTTCGTCGCGCCGACTGGGTGGTCGACATCGGCCCGGGCGCGGGGGAGAACGGGGGAACGGTGCTATACAGCGGCCCGGTGGCCGGGCTCGAACAGGTCGCCGACTCGGCCACGGGGGAGTACCTGTTCGGTCGAGCGCAACGGTTCGAGCAGGACCCCCGCTCACCACAGGGCTGGCTGCACCTGCACGGGGTGTCCCGCCACAACCTGCACGACCTGTCGGTCGACATCCCGCTCTGTGTGCTCACCGCCGTGACCGGGGTCTCCGGGTCGGGCAAGTCGACCCTGGTGACGCAGGTGCTGGCCGAGCTCGTGCGCGCCCACCTCGGCCAGCCGTCCGACCACCCCGATGACACCGACGACACCGAGGTAGCCCTGAAGGTCGACGTCGACGACGCCTCCGGGCTGGAAGCCTTCGACCGGTTGGTCCGGGTGGACCAGCGGCCCATCGGGCGCACCCCTCGCTCGAACCTCGCGACCTACACCGGTCTGTTCGACGCCGTGCGCCGGATCTACGCGGCGACCGATGACGCTCGTGCTCGCGGGTACGGGGCGGGCCGGTTCTCGTTCAACGTCGCCGAGGGTCGGTGTGAGACCTGTCAGGGGGAGGGCTTCGTCTCGGTCGAGCTGCTCTTCCTGCCTGGCACGTACGCGCCCTGCCCCACCTGTCACGGTGCTCGCTACAACGCCGAGACCCTCGAGGTCACCTACCGGGGGAAGACCATCGCCGACGTGCTGGCGTTGTCGGTCGACGAGGCGACCACCTTCTTGCGCGACGTTCCCGTCGCCGCACGCAGCCTGGTCACCCTGCAGGAGGTGGGGCTGGGCTACCTGCGTCTCGGCCAGCCCGCGACCGAGCTGAGTGGAGGTGAGGCGCAACGCATCAAGCTGGCGACAGAGCTGCAACGGGCTCGTCGTGGCCACGCGCTCTACCTGCTCGACGAGCCGACGGCCGGGCTGCATCCGGCCGACGTCACCCTGCTGCTGCGTCAGCTGCACCGTCTCGTCGACGCGGGGAACACCGTCGTGCTCGTCGAGCACGACCTCGACACCATCGCGACCGCCGACTGGGTCATCGACCTCGGGCCACGCGGCGGTGAGGCGGGCGGCCGGGTCGTCGCGACCGGAACGCCCGCGGAGGTGGCGCAGCAGGCGGGCAGCGTCACCGCGCCGTACCTGGCGGCTCGTCTGAACCAGGCCTTCACGGCGCACACGACGGCGGTTCCCCTGCCGTCGCGTGACGGCATCCGGGCTGACCCTAAGGTGGAGTCATGAGCGACCCGAAGCCACAGACCATGAAGGCACAGACGGCCGCGAAGAAGCTCTCCGTTCTGCTTTCGGAGACACCGGCCGAGTTCCAGGACGGCGTGGTGAGTCGTGCCGACCTCAAGGCGCTGCAGGATGATCCCCCCGAATGGCTGAGCGACCTTCGACGTCACGGCCCACACCCGCGTCAGGAGGCGGCTCGCCGGCTGGGCATCTCCAACTCCGGACTGGCCCGCGGCGGAATCACCCAGTTCCTCACGACCGACGAGATCAAGACGCTGCTGGCAGAGATGCCGTCGTGGCTGGAGTCCGAGCGGGCGACCTTCGCCGAGGTGAGGGCCGAGAACCTGCGACTGAAGGCGGAGCGGGCGGCCCACCCCAGCGAGTGAGTGCCGCCGGTCGGGCTGGTCCTCGTTGCGGTGGCGGGGAGCTCGCCTGGACGACCGACGTCGACAGACAGGCACTGGGGCAGAATTGCCAGCATGTTCACCGCAAGCGAGCTGACCGCACCTATCGTGCTCGACGGTGGCTTGTCGACCGCGCTCGAACAGTCGGGGGTCGAGCTGACCGGTAGTCTGTGGACCGCCCGGTTGCTGGCTGACGAACCAGACCGCATCGCCGACGCCCACCGCGCCTACTACCGCGCCGGGGCGCGGGTGGCCACCACCGCGAGCTACCAGGCCAGCGTCGACGGGCTCGTGGCGGCCGGGTACGACGCCGGCGTCGCCCGCCGACTGCTCGTGCGCAGCGTCACCATCGCTGCAGCCGTGCGCGACGAGATGCGCGACGAGATGCGTGACGAGATGCGTGAGGCTCAGCACGACCTGTTCGTGGCGGCGTCGGTCGGTCCGTACGGTGCGATGCTCGCTGACGGGTCGGAGTACCGAGGCCGTTACGGGGTGTCGTCGGTGCAGCTTCGCGACTTCCACGGCCCGCGGCTCGAGCTGCTGGCGCAGGCCGGCCCCGATCTGCTCGCCGTCGAGACCATCCCGGACATCGACGAGGCCCAGGTCATCGTCGAGCTGCTGGACGACCTTGCTGTTCCCGCCTGGGTCAGCTACTCGGTACGGGGCGCGGCCACCTGCGCCGGTCAGCCCCTCAGCGACGCCTTCGCGGTGCTGACCGGACACCAGTCGGTGGTCGCTGCGGGGGTGAACTGCTCGGATCAGGCTGACGTGCTGGAGGCAGTGACGACAGCGGTGACCGTGACCGGGCTGCCGGCAGTTGCCTACCCGAACCGTGGCGGCAGCTGGGTCAGCCAGACGAGACGGTGGGAGTACGACGGTCCGTTCGACGTTTCCCTGGTCGACGCCTGGGTGGCGGCGGGTGCCCGCCTCGTCGGTGGTTGCTGCGGTACGGGGCCCGCCGAGGTGGCTGCGATCGCACAGCATCTGCGCTCGACGGATGCACCGTCCGCAGGCTGAGCGAAGGCCGCCGCGTCAGCGGTGCTGGGCGGTCCAGGCGCCGGCGTCGGCGGCATCCGCGATGAGATCGGCCACGCGACGGTGGTCATCGCGCACCAGCCCGGTCGTCACCCGGATGTGTGCTGCCTCGCCGGCCCGGCGGTCGATCGAGAACGGCGACCCCGGCGAGACGGCGATGCCCTGGCTCGCGAGGCGCAGCACGGCTGCGGCCTCGTCGCGAACGGGCACCCAGATGTTGATGCCGTCGGTTCCGCCGACCTCGATGCCACGCTCAGCCAGACGCTGCACGACGAGCTCACGACGCCGGGCGTACTCGGCCCGCGCCCGAGCCACCTGGCCCAGTGATGTCGGGCGCTCCAGCAGCGCCACGAGCAGATGCTGCAGCAGGCGGCTCGTCCACCCCTGGCCGAGGGCCCGCGCCCGCCGCACGGGGGTGAGCAGCGCAGGCGGGCCGCTCATCGCCGCGATGCGAAGGTCGGGGCCGAACGACTTGCTGAAGCTACGCACGTGCAGCACCTGGTCGGGGACCCACCGGCCGAGGCTGATCGGCTCGCCCGCCGCGATCGGGCCGGCTGAGTCGTCCTCGACGACGAACACGTCGTGGGCCCCGACCATTCTGGCTATCGCCCGCGCTCGCGTGGGTGACATGGTGACGCCGGTCGGGTTGTGGCTGCGCGGCTGCAGGAACACGGCCGCCGGTCGGCCGGCCAACGCGGTCTGCAGCTCGCTCAGCACCGGACCGGTCGCGTCGAGCGGGATGCCGGCCACCTCGACCCCCCGGTGCTCCAACAGGTCGAGCAGGGGGGGAAAGGCCGGAGTGTCGACGAGCACCAGATCGCCAGGTCGCAGCAGCGTACGAACCACAAGGTCGAGCGCGTCGAGAGCGCCGTCGACGACGATCAGGTCGTCAGCGGCATACGGCCAGTCGGACAGCAGGGCGGCCCGCAGCTCGGCGAGCACCGGGTCGTCGAGGTCGCTCGCCGGCGTCGGGCTGATCGAGAGGCCGCTCAGCACCGCTCCGAGATCGGGGAGCAGGGTGGCGTCGGGGGTTCCGGTCGACAGGTCGAGCGAGACGTCACTCTCATGGCGGAGCGCCCGCACGTAACGGTCCCCACCGACCTGGTCGGTGGGGGCGATCGTGGTGCCCCGCCTGCCGTCGGTGCGGAGGGTGCCGGAACGGGCGAGCAGCTGCCAGGCCGCGCTCACGGTCGTCGGGGAGAGCATCAGCTGTTCGGCGAACGTGCGGATGGGGGGCAGGCGTTGCCCCGGTTCGAGCGCCCCGTCACGGATGGCCCGGGTCACGGCCCGAGCCAGCCCCTTCGTCGTGGGCTCGTCGAGTCGCTGCTCGACGACGGAGATCAGGGTCGACACGTTTGTAACATAGCAAATTTCTCTTTGTATGGGCACCTGCTGTCACGTAATATCGGGTCATGACGACCACTCCCTCTGCCAACATCACCGCGATCGACCACTGGATCTCGGGCCGACGCGCCCCTGGCACGTCAGGACGCACCTCTCCGGTCTTCGACCCGGCGACCGGGGTTCAGACCGGTGCGGTGCCGCTGGCCACGGCGGGCGAGATCGACGATGCGGTCAAGGTGGCGGTCTCGGCGGCGGCCGGCTGGCGAAACAGCTCGCTCTCGACCCGGTCGGGCGTGCTCTTCGCCTTCCGCGAGCTGCTCCACCAGCGTAGCGACGACCTGGCGGCGATCGTCACGAGCGAGCACGGCAAGGTGCTCGGTGACGCGGCCGGCGAGATTGCGCGGGGCCTGGAGAACGTCGAGTTCGCCACTGGCGTGCCGCAGCTGCTCAAGGGCGGCTTCTCGGAGCAGGCTTCGACCGGGGTCGACGTCTACAGCATGCGGCAGCCGCTCGGCGTCGTCGCCGGCATCACTCCCTTCAACTTCCCGGTCATGGTGCCGCTCTGGATGTGCGCCAACGCCATCGCCTGCGGCAACGCGTTCGTGCTCAAGCCGAGCGAGAAGGACCCGTCAGCGAGCCTCTTCCTGGCCGAGCTGTGGAAGGAGGCGGGGCTTCCCGACGGCGTGTTCACCGTGGTGCACGGCGACAAGGAGGCGGTCGACGCACTGCTCGACCACGACGACATCGCCGCCGTCAGCTTCGTCGGCTCGACCCCCATCGCCAAGTACATCTACGAGCGTGGAACGGCGAACGGCAAGCGGGTACAGGCTCTCGGCGGCGCCAAGAACCACGCCCTCGTGCTGCCCGACGCCGACATCGGCATGGCGGCCGACGCCATCGTCTCGGCGGCCTACGGTGCCGCCGGCGAGCGCTGCATGGCGCTCTCGGTCGCGGTGGCGGTCGGGGGAGTGGGCGACGACCTCGTGGCCGCCGTCTCGGAGCGGCTGCCCAAGCTGAAGATCGCCGCGGGCAAAGAACCCGGCACCGACATGGGCCCGCTCATCACCAAGGAGCATCGCGACAAGGTGGCTGCCTACGTCGCGCAGGGCGCCGAGGCCGGTGCCACGGTCGTTGTCGATGGTCGTGACCAGCAGCTCCCGGCCGAGGGCTTCTTCCTCGGCACCACCCTGCTCGACGAGGTCACTCCCGACATGACCGTCTACCGCGACGAGATCTTCGGTCCGGTGCTCTCCGTCGTGCGGGTCGACACTTTCGACGAGGGCTTGAACCTGATCAACGCCAACCAGTACGCGAACGGCACCGCGATCTTCACTCGCGACGGTGGCGCAGCGCGCCGGTTCCAGAACGAGGTTCAGGTCGGCATGGTCGGCATCAACGTGCCGATCCCGGTGCCGGTCGCCTACTACTCCTTCGGTGGCTGGAAGGACTCGCTGTTCGGCGACACGCACATGTACGGGCCGGAGGGCATCAACTTCTTCACCCGCGGCAAGGTCGTCACCCAACGCTGGCCCGACCCGGCCACCTCGAGCGTCGACCTCGGCTTCCCGCGCACGCGCTGACCCCGCCCGCCGCCCGACCTCCTGGTCTGGCCCGCCGGCCAGAACCCCTTCCGAACCACCCAACGAAGAGAAGAGACGATGACCGAGCTCGACGAACGCACCGTGATCGGCGCTCACCTCGACGGCATGAGCGAGCAGGAGGTGCGTCGGCTCGACCGGTCACACGTTTTCCACTCGTGGTCGGCCCAGGGCGCCATCGACCCGTTCCCGATCGCTCGTGCTGAGGGGTCGCACTTCTGGGACTATGACGGCAAGCGCTATCTCGACTTCAGCAGCCAGCTCGTGAACGTCAATATCGGCCACCAGCACCCGAAGGTGGTCGCGGCGATCCAGGAGCAGGCCGCACGGCTCATCACGGTCGCCCCGACGTTCGCCAACGACGCCCGCAGTGAGGCGGCCCGGCTGATCAGCGAGGTCGCCCCCGCCGGTCTCGACTCCGTCTTCTTCACCAACGGGGGCGCGGAGGCGAACGAGAACGCCATCCGGATGGCCCGCCTGCACACCGGGCGGCACAAGGTGCTCGCCATGTACCGCAGCTATCACGGCGCCACTGCCGGCTCGATCACCCTGACCGGTGACCCGCGGCGATGGCCCTCCGAGCCCGGTATGGCAGGGGTGGTGCACTTCTGGGGGCCCTACACCTACCGTTCGGCCTTCCATTCCGAGAACGACGAGCAGGAAGGCGAACGGGCCCTGTCGCACCTGCGCGACACGCTGATGGTCGAAGGCGCGCACACGGTGGCCGCGATCATCCTGGAGCCCGTCGTCGGTACGAACGGCGTGCTCGTGCCGCCGGAGGGCTACCTCGCCGGGGTGCGTGCGCTGTGCGATGAGCACGGCATCGTGCTCATCGCCGACGAGGTGATGGCGGGGTTCGGTCGCTGCGGCGAGTGGTTCGCGGTCGACCACTGGGGGGTCGCTCCCGACCTGATCACCTTCGCGAAGGGCGTCAACTCCGGCTACGTGCCGCTCGGCGGTGTGATCATCTCGGATGCCGTGGCCGCCACCTTCTACGACCGGCCCTACCCCGGCGGACTCACCTACTCCGGCCACCCGCTCGCCTGCGCCTCGGCGGTGGCCTCGCTGAACGCCTTCCACGACGAAGGCATCATCGAGCACGCCCGCACGCTCGGTACCGATGTCATCGGTCCGCGGCTGCGCGAGATTGCCGAACGGCACCCCAGTGTCGGTGAGGTGCGGGGGCTCGGCGTCTTCTGGGCAGTCGAGCTGGTGCGCAACCGCGAGACGAGGGAGCCGTTGGTGCCCTACAACGCCACCGGCCCGGCCGCGGCCCCGATGACGGCCTTCGCCGCAGCCTGCAAGGAGCGCGGGCTCTGGCCGTTCACGCACTTCAACCGCACCCACGTCGCGCCCCCGTGCACGACGACGGCCGAGGACGCCCGGGAGGGCCTCGCGCTGCTCGACGAGGCCCTCGACACGGCCGACGAGTTCATCAGCTGACATGAGGCTCGGCCTGCCGGCGTGGGTTCGCCGAACCCATACCGGTTCGATCCCTGATATCTCGGGTAACGAACATCGCTCAAAACCTCGAACCACCATCACATCGAAAAGCTGCAGCCGACGGACCTCTCGAACGTGGGCCAGACGGTGAGGTGCGGCCGGCTCAGGCCTCGGCGTCGGTCGTCTCGACCACTCCGCTGCGCGCCGGGTCGATCGCCCGGGTCGCGGCGTCGTCGGGGAGTGGCGGGGGAGTGCCGCCCCAGGCCGGGCAGAGAGCGCGGTGGTCACACCAGTCGCAGAGCCGGCTCGGACGGGGCCGCCAGTCGCCCGTCTCGGCCGCCCGCTCGATGGCCACCCACAGGGCCTTGATCTTGCGTTCGACGGCCAACAGGTCGTGTTCGTCAGGCTCGTACGCGAGAATCTCGCCGTTGCCGAGGTAGACCAGCTGCAGCCGCTTGGGGACCTCACCGCGCAACCGCCAGAGCACGAGGGCGTAGAACTTCATCTGGAACAGCGCCTTGGCCTCGAAGTGCTCCGAAGGCGAGCGCCCGGTCTTGTAGTCGACGACCCGCATGGCGCCGTTCGGGGCGACGTCGAGCCGGTCGACATAGCCGCGCAGCACCAGACCATCGACCTCGGTCTCGACGTACAGCTCGCGTTCGGCAGGCTCGAGGCGCGTCGGGTCTTCGAGCCCGAACCAGGTCTTGAGCAGGGCGCCGGCCCCAGAGAACCACTCGGTGGTGTCGCCGTCGTGGTCGGCCAGCAGCTCGAGCATCTCGGGCTCCTGGTCGGCCAGGCGGGCCCACTCCTGCGGAACGAGGTCGACAGCGGCATCCAGCGTGCGCTCGTGGCTCGGGAGGTCGAACAGCCGCTCGAGCACGGCGTGCACCAGGGTGCCGCGCGCCGTCGCGGTGGTCGGCTTGGACGGCAGGCGGTCGATGACCCGGAAACGGTAGAGCAGGGGACACGTCATGAAGTCGGATGCACGACTCGGTGACAGTGCGGGGGCCATGACCAGACTGTATGTCGCCCCGCCGACAGCGCGATCGGGTTCTCCACCGGCCGGCGTCGGGCGCAGGGCACAGCGAAGGCACGGCGCACGCACAGCCGACGGACCGGCTCGCACGGGTTGGAGGCATAGGCTCGTCTTATGAGTGAAGGCGGGCACGCCGACCGTGCCGACCAGGCCGGGCGTGCTGGCAACGGCTACGGCTGGCGCATCGGCACCGTAGGGGGCACGCCGGTGTACATCGCCCGGTCGTGGCCGCTCATCATCGTGCTGCTGCTTCTCGTCGTCTCCCCGACCCTGCGAAGCAGCGGTCGGTCGATGGGTTTCGCCGTCTTCGTGGCGGCCAGCAGCGGTGTGCTGCTGCTCGTATCGGTGCTCGTGCACGAGGCGGCCCACGCCGTCGTCGCGGGCCTGCGCGGCCACCAGGTCGACCGGGTGGTGGCCGACGTGTGGGGCGGGCACACCGTCTACGACTCCACCGACGTCACCCCCGGCACCACGGCTCTGGTGGCTGTCGTCGGCCCGTTGTCGAACCTCGCCCTCGCGCTGGTGGCCTGGCTGGCCCAGCCTCTGGTGAGCAACGACCTGGCCGCCAACCTGCTCGGTGCGACCGCCTACGTCAACCTCTTCGTCGGGTTGTTCAACCTGCTGCCGGGCCTGCCGCTCGATGGCGGCCAGATCGTCAGCTCGCTTGTCTGGCAGGTCACCGGCCGTAAGGGAACGGGTCTGAGTGCCGCTGGGTGGCTCGGGCGCGTCGTCGCCGTCGGCGCAGTGCTCTGGTTCATCGGGGTGCCGCTCATGCGCGGCCAGCAGCCGAGCCTCATCTCCCTCGTGTGGGTGGCGATGATCGCGTTCTTCCTGTGGCGCGGGGCCTCGGCCTCGATCCGGTCTGGGCAGATCCACGACGCGACGGCCGGCCCCGCCCTGTCGGTGCTCGAGCCGGTCGTGCTCGTCGCCGGTGACATGACGGTGGCGGCGGCAGCGAACCTGTTGGTCGGCGCCGCCTCCTTCTCCACGGAGACCGAAAGCGGGCCGGGAGCGGCCCCGAGGGGGTCGTGGGTGGCGGTGACCGACCCGGGCGGTTGGCCGTTCGGGCTCGTCGACCCCGCGGCCGCCGCTGCCGTCCCGGGGGCCGGCCGCCACACGGCTCCCCTGTCGGCCGTGGCCATGGCCCAGCCGCGGGCCTGGGTGCTCGACCTGCCGCCCGACGCCGTGCTCACCGAGCTCGTCCGCCTGATGAGCGAACGGTCGCTGTCGGTGGCCATCGTGGTCGACGCCCAGACCCGTCGGGTCGCCGGCCTCGCCACCGCCCAACACATCAACGACGTGGTCGGCGCCGAGCTGGCGCGCCGCGGGCGGCGCTAGCCCTCGCATCGACCCTACCTGCGACCGGAACGCCGCTGGCGGGCTTTTCCTGGCCGGCTGACCGGCTGGTGGTGCTCGTCACCTGTGCCTGTCCACACCCCCAGCCACGGCAGCCGTTCGTCCACAGGCCGGGCTCGACGCGGCGACTCCCACCGACGGGACGGGCACGGTGAGGGGCACGAGGCCCCCGAGAGGGCGGGCCGGGAGGGAGCACCAGACCATGGCGACAGTCCAGACCACTCAGCGGGCGAGCAGGCAGCGTGCGGATGCCGGGTCGCAGTCGGCGCCCGACCTGGCGGAAGCGCGCAACGAGGTCGTGCTCTGGGGGCGTCTCTCGGCACCCGCGGAGCAGCGCGAGCTACCCAGCGGCGACGTCATCGTGACTCTCCGGGTGGTGGTCGACCGTCCGACGGGCAGACCTCGTGCGACCGGTTCGGGCACTCCGCGCCGCAACAGCCCCGACGGCAAGGGGCGGTCTCCGGGCGTCGACACGATCGACGTCGTGTGTTGGAGTGCGTCAACGAGGCGCGTGGCTCTGCGGTTGGGCGGCGGTGAGCAGATCGAGGTCGAGGGCGCGCTGAGGCGCCGGTTCTTTGCGGCTGCGGCCGGGCGGCAGAGTCGCTACGAGGTCGAGGCGGCCCGGGTGCGGCGCCGAGATGGGAGGCGGCGTAAGGGCGCCTGACCCCCACCTAGACTGTGCTGCCATGACCCCGCCAGCCGATCCGAGCGCCCCTTCGACCGTCCACCATCGGCGGGGCCTGTTCGAGATCGGCGAGCGGGTGCAGCTCACCGATCCCAAGGGTCGGCTGCACACGATCACCCTCGAGCCCGGACGCGAGTTCCACACCCACCGCGGCTTCCTGCGGCACGACGACCTCATCGGCGCCCCCGACGGCTCGGTGGTCACGAACACGGCCGAGGTCGAGTACCTGGCGTTGCGACCGCTGCTCAGCGACTACGTGATGTCGATGCCGCGCGGTGCCGCCGTGATCTACCCCAAGGACTCGGGCCAGATCGTGCAGATGGCCGACATCTTCCCGGGAGCCGTCGTCGTCGAGGCCGGGGTCGGATCGGGCGCGTTGTCGATGTCGCTGCTGCGGGCCATGGGTGAGACCGGGCGGCTGTTGTCGTTCGAACGACGCGACGACTTCGCTGAGATCGCGAAGGCCAACGGCCGGGCTTTCTTCGGCGGAGACCACCCGGCCTGGACCGTGACGGTCGGCGACCTCGCGCCGTGCCTGACCGCGAGCGTGCCGGCCGGCACCGTCGACCGCGTGGTGCTCGACATGCTCGCGCCCTGGGAGTGCCTGGAGGCCGTGGGTGACGCCTTGATCCCCGGCGGCGTGCTCATCTGCTACGTCGCGACGACGACACAGCTGAGCCGGGTGGCCGAGGGAATCCGCTTGCACGGTGGGTTCACCGAACCGAGCGCCTGGGAGTCGCTCGTGCGCGGCTGGCACCTCGAGGGGCTCGCAGTGCGACCCGAGCACCGGATGCACGGGCACACCGGGTTCCTCATCAGCACGAGGCGGCTGGCGCCCGGGGTGGCCGCCCCGGAGCGCACCCGCAGGCCGGCGAAGGGCGCCTACGGCGACCAACCCGCCGGCGACGCGACGCAGACCTCGGCCGAGCCGGCATCCGCCGCCGGTGGTCGGCTCTGCGACTCGGGCGGGCTCGACGCCGCGAACCCCGCCGAACCGACCGACCCGCGTGACTCGGCCTTGCCGGCCCTGCCGATGGGCTCGCTCGCTGCGACCTCGGTGCCCGATGAGGCCTGGACGCCTGAGGCGCTCGGCGAGCGGGTCAAGAGTGACAAGACGATCCGTCGCCTGCGGCGGTCACTCGCTGGAACATCCGACGCCGAGTGACCACCCCGAGTTAGGCTCGAAGGGTCACGTTGTGCCAGTGATGAGCGAGTGGCGGATGAGGAGGCCGAGATGTCAGACGATTTCAGCGGTACCGACGGGAACGGCGATCTCGACGCGCCACAGCAGCCGGGCCGGGTGAACCCTACTGACGCCGACCGAGCGGGCCGGTCGCAGGACGAGGCCCGCGAGCTCGACTCCCTCCGATCGGAGGTGAACGCCCTGCGCGACGCAGCGCGCCACTCGCCGCAACGCACTCGTGATCTCGAGGCGCGGCTGGCCCAGGTGCAGACCTCGCTCTCGACCCTGTCGACGCAGAACGAGCGGCTCGTGCGCACTCTCAAGGAGGCGCGCGAGCAGATCGTGAACCTCAAACAAGAGGTCGACCGGCTTGCTCAGCCACCCAGCACCTACGGCCTCGTGCTCGAGCAGCCCGACGACGGAGTGGTCGACATCCTTACCGGCGGACGCAAGATGCGCGTGGCGATCAGCCCGAGCGTCGACGTGGCCGACCTGGGCCTCGGGCGTGAGGTGATGCTCAACGAAGCCCTCAACGTCGTCTCGGCGCACGGCTTCGAGCGGGTCGGAGAGGTCGTCACCGTCAAGGACAAGCTTGGCGATGACCGCGTCGTCGTAGTCACCCACGGCGACGAGGAGCGCGTCTGTCGACTGGCCGACCCGCTCATGAAGGAACGGATCCGCGTCGGTGACTCCCTCACCCTCGACTCCCGCTCGAACTTCGTGCACGAGGTCGTCCCCAAGCTCGACGTCGAGGAGCTCGTTCTCGAGGAGGTGCCCGACGTCGCCTACGAGGACATCGGTGGTCTCGTCGGCCAGATCGAGGCGATCCGCGACGCCGTGGAGCTGCCCTTCCTGCACCCAGAGCTCTACCGTGAGCACGCGCTCAAGCCGCCCAAGGGCGTGCTGCTCTACGGCCCTCCCGGCTGCGGCAAGACGCTCATCGCCAAGGCGGTCGCCGCGTCGCTGGCCCGACAGGTCGCAGCGCGCACGGGGCAGGAGACCGAGAAGAGCTACTTCCTCAACATCAAGGGCCCCGAGCTGCTCAACAAGTACGTGGGCGAGACCGAGCGGCACATCAGGCTGATCTTCCAGCGGGCGCGCGAGAAGGCGTCTGACGGAACCCCGGTGGTCGTCTTCTTCGACGAGATGGACTCGCTCTTCCGCACGCGTGGCTCAGGGGTCAGCAGTGACGTCGAGACGACCATCGTGCCGCAGCTGCTCGCCGAGATCGACGGCGTGGAGCGGCTCGAGAACGTCATTGTCATCGGCGCCTCGAACCGCGAGGACATGATCGACCCGGCCATCCTGCGCCCCGGCCGTCTCGACGCGAAGATCAAGATCGAGCGCCCCGACGCCGAGAGTGCTCGTGACATCTTCAGCAAGTACCTCACCGTCTTCCTGCCGCTGCACGAGCACGACCTCGCCGAGCACGACGGAGACCGGGAGGCCACCGTCAACGAGATGATCACGGCCGCCGTCGAGCGGATGTACTCCGAGGTCGAGGAGAACCGTTTCCTCGAGGTCACCTACCAGGGCGGCGACAAGGAGATCCTCTACTTCAAGGACTTCAACTCGGGGGCAATGATCCAGAACATCGTCGACCGCGCCAAGAAGCTCGCGATCAAGGACTTCCTCACTACGGGCCAGAAGGGCATCCGAGTCGAGCACGTGCTCTCCAGCTGCGTCGAGGAGTTCAAGGAGAACGAGGACCTGCCGAACACGACGAACCCTGACGACTGGGCCCGCATCTCAGGCAAGAAGGGTGAGCGGATCGTGTACATCCGCACGCTGGTCAAGGGCAAGGACGGCTCCGAGCCGGGCCGCTCCATCGCGACCGCCAATACCGGCCAGTACCTCTGAGCCCGAACTCGACGCCGTGCGGGTGCCGCCCGGCCGCAGCATCCGCACGGCGTCGAGTCAGGCAGAGTGCGTGCCAGCCGATGGCCGGGCTCCAACCCTGCCGCCCAGAGCCACCAGGGCCCGCCAGCCGATCAGGAAGACGGCCAGCACGACGGCCGCGACCACGACGAACGAGGCTGCCGTGCCCTGCCCGGTCAGCTGACGCAGCAGCATCCCGAAGACCAGCGTCGCGAACCACACGGTGATGCCCGGCCCCACCGCCAACGGCCAGGAGCGGCGCAGCACCCGCACGACGAGCCACCCGACGGCGGTGCCGACGAGAAAGGGCCAAGCCGTCGAGAGGGCGCCGACGAGCGGGTTGCCTTCGTCGTGCGACGCGCGCCCGACCGCCGCGAAGACGACCACCAGCACCAGGTCGGCGAGCGCGGCCCCTGCCGGTCGACGTAGCAGGTCAAGGGCCCGGTTCACGTGAGCGGGTCGAACGGAAGCTGCGCCTGGGGCGGCGCGTGGGTGGGGTCGACGCCCTCGAACAGCGAGCTCACCGAGCGGCCCTGGTGGATGCGGCTGATGGCCTCGGCGAACAGCGCCGAGACCGAGCGAACGGTCAGCTCGGGCCAACCCGGTGGTCGCGGAACGGTGTCGGTGCTGACCACCTCGGTGACGAAGGGGTGACCGCGCAGACGTTCGACGGCCTTGCCCGCGAACAGTCCATGGGTACAGACGATCGCCGCCTCGGTGGCCCCGGCATCGCGAAGGCGGTCCATCAGCTCGAGCATCGACCCGCCGGTCGCGATCTCGTCGTCGAGCACGATCGCCCGCCGCCCGGCCACATCGCCCACGATCGAGTCGATCACCACCCGGTCGTCGGCCACCCGCCGCTTCGAGCCGGCCGCGACGGGCAACCCCAGCAGGCGGGCGAACTGGGTGGCCACCTTCGCGTTGCCCAGGTCGGGGCTCACCACGACCCCGTCGGTCAGGTCGTGGTCTCGGAAGTGGTCGGCCAACACACCGATGGCCGTCAGATGGTCGACCGGGGTCGAGAAGAAGCCGTGCACCTGGGGTGCGTGCAGGGCCATCGTCAGCACCCGGTGGCAACCCGCCGCCCCGATCATGTCGGCGACCAGGCGCCCGCCGAGCGAGATGCGCGGCGCGTCCTTCTTGTCAGACCTGGCGTAGGCGTAGTGCGGCATGACGGCGGTGATCTGGGCGGCTGAGGCGCCGCGGGCGGCGTCGATCATCAGCAACAGCTCCATCAGGTGCTCCTGAGTGGGAGGCACGAGCGGCTGCACGATGTAGACGTCACGCTGTCGGCAGTTGGCCAACAGCTGGGCCTGCAGACAGTCGTTGCTGAAGCGCTTGATGTCGACAGGGGAGCGCTTCATCCCGAGATGACCGCAGATGCGGTCTGCGAGGGCCGGGTGCGCTGAACCGCTGAACACAACGACATCGTTCACTTCGGGGTCTCTCTCGAGGTTCGACTGCCAGCGCCACCCTAGCCGACCACGACGGCCGACGCGCGCCCGATCTGCTCGTCACATACGTGGCCCGCACCGGCCTCGCGTGCCGGATCTGTGCAGGTTGGTCAGGCATCATGGGCTCGTGCACAGGGACGGGGAGGTGGGCGACCGCCATGACGGGGTGAGCTCCAACGACCTCGTCGAACCGGTTGAGGCCACCGGCCGTGCGGTCGGGCCCGCCGTCGACACCGGCCAGGTCTCGGAGGACAACGCTCGGGCCGAGCGGCTCGAGGCCGCCGCCGAGGTCGAGGTCATCGAGCCGCCCATCCCGCGCCGGGTCCGCCGGCCGGCGGATGCCGTTCGGTTGGCGGTCGTCGTGCTGGTGCTCGTCGGTGGGCTGGTGCTCTCCGACGTCGCTGTCGACACCCGTGGTGCCGTCGAGCAGGACCTCGTCCAGGCCTCGATCGGGCTGCCTCGCCTGCTGCTCACGCTGCTCGGTTACCTCAGCGGCCTCGGAGTGCTGCTGCTGCCCATCGCCGTGGGCGCCGACCTGCTGGTGCGTCGGCGGCCTCTGCAGCTGGTGGCGGCCCTGGGCGCGGCCGTCGTCGGAGGCGTGCTGGTCATCGCGTTGTCGACAATCTTCGACGACGGTCACTGGGGCCACCTGAGCGCGATCCTGACCCGGCCCACCACCACGGGGCGCACCGAGGCCCTCGACATCGTGCTCGTCTCGATGATCGGGCTGCTCACCGTCGCCGACATCACCGGCCGCAAGTGGATCTCACCGGTAGCCAGCCTCATCGTGGTGGCCACGGTGATCACCTCGCTGCTGTCGGGGTCGACGACGCTCGCCGCCATCGTCAGCTCGCTGCTGTTCGGCTGGGTCATCGGCCTGTCGTTCCGGTTCGGGTTCGGTGCCACCTCGACACGCCCTCCGGGCGGTGAGGTCGCCGGGGCCCTGGTCGCCACCGGCCTCGAGCTGACGCGGCTCGAGCTGGTCGAGAGCAACCACGACGGCGACCGGCGCTACGCAGGTTCGACGACCTCCGGCCCGGTCGAGGTTCAGGTCATCGACCGTGACACCTTCGGCCTGGCCTCCGGTCGGCGCCTGCTGCGCGTGCTGCGGTTGCGCAACGGCTTCACCCGGCCACCGGCCCTGACCCTCAGGTCCGAGCTCGAGCACCGAACGCTGATGGGTCTGTTGCTCAGGCAGGCCGGCATCCCCGCCCCGGAGCCCGTCTCGGTGTGTGAGGTCGGCCCGTTCTCGGCGGCGCTGGCCTTCGTGCAACCCGTCGGCACCCCGGTATCGAAGATCGGCGCTGACCTCGACGCCCATCAGGTGGCCGCGATCTGGCGCATGGGCGCTCAGCTGCAACGACGACACGTCGCCCACCGGTCGCTCGGACCCGACGCCATCATCATCGACGCGCAGGGGCGGGCGGGTCTGCTCCGCATCGGCGCCGGCGACCTCGCCGCTGACGACGTCACTCTGCGCATCGACCTCGCTCAGCTGCTCACCACCGTCGCGCTGCTCGTGGGCCCCGAGCGTGCCGTCGACTCGGCGGTCGATGCCCTCGGGGCGGATGCCGTGCTGCGCGCAGTGCCCCTGCTGCAGCCGGTCGCCCTCACGCGCAGCACCCGTGAAGCGCTCAAGTCCAAGCAGCATCAGGGGCTGCTCGGCAAGCTCCGTGAACAGCTCGCCGCCCTGGCCCCGTCCACCGAGACGTCCGAACCGGTCGAGCTTCGGCGGGTGACCCTGCGCACGGTCGTGACGATCGTAGGTGGCTGCGTCGCCGGCTACTTCGTGCTGACCCAGTTCACCAAGGTCGACTTCGGCGAGGTGATCAGCACGGCCAGCTGGAGCTGGGCCGCGGGCACGCTCGGGTTCGCGGTCACCACCTTCGCGGGGGCGTCGATCGCGCTGAGCGGGGCCGTACGCATCCGGCTGCGGTTCGTGCACACCTTCATGACCCAGCTGGCCGTGGCCTTCAGCGGTTTGGTGGCCCCTGCCGCCGTGGGCAACATCGCCCTCAACACCCGCTACCTTCAGACCTCCGGCCTGCCCCCGGCCGTGGCCGGAGCCAGCGTCGGGCTCGCCCAGGTGGCCCAGTTCTGTTCGTACTTCGTGCTGCTGGCCGCATCGGGCGTGCTCGCCGGCACTGGTGCTGCGCTCTCGTTCCGTCCGCCCCCCATCCTGGTCACGGCCATCCCCGTGGTGGTCATCGTGCTGCTGGGACTCTTTGCCGTACCCCCGATCCGGGTCTTCATCACCGGGCGGGTCGTGCCTCAGGTGAAGGCCGCCGTGCCTCAGGTGCTCGGCGTCTTCCAGCGCCCGGCCAAGCTGGCCCAGCTGCTCGGCGGGGCCCTGCTGCTCGATGCTTCCTTCGTGGGTGCGCTCGTCTGTGCGACCCGGGCCTTCGGCTCGGAGGCGCCCGTCGCAGCCGTGGCCGTTGTCTACTTCGCCGGAGCCATCATCGGCTCCGCCGTGCCCACGCCAGGAGGTCTGGGCGGCATCGAGGCCGCCCTGACGTACGGCCTGACGACGATCGGGGTCGACGCCGGAACGGCGTTCTCGTCGGTGCTGCTCTACCGACTGGCCACCTACTGGCTGCCGATCCCCTTCGGCTGGTTCTCGCTGAACCGTCTGCAGAAGATCGGCGTCATCTGAGCGGATGCCGGGTCGGGCCCCTCGGCGCGCCTACCGGGGTCACGGTTAGGGTCAGGCCATGACGGTGCGGCGCATCATGGGGCTCGAGACCGAGTTCGGCATCTCGGTGCCCGGCGACCCGATGGCGAACCCGATGTTCCTCTCCGGGCAGGTGGTCAGCGTCTACGCCGCGGCGCACGGCATCCGCTCGAACCAGTCGAGCTGGGACTACACCTTCGAGGACCCGCTGCGCGACGCACGCGGATGGCAGCTTGACCGGCAGAGCGCCGACGAGAGCCAGCTGACCGACGTCGAGGACCCGACCCTCGCCAACGTGGTGCTCCCCAACGGGGCGCGCTACTACGTCGACCACGCCCACCCCGAGTACAGCTCGCCCGAGGTGACCTCGCCGCGCGACGCGATCACCTGGGACCGGGCCGGTGACGGCATCGCACTCGAGTCGGTGCGACTGCTGGCCGAGCGCCCCGGGCAGGCGCCGGTCAACCTCTACAAGAACAATGCCGACGGCAAGGGACAGAGCTACGGCACGCACGAGAACTACCTCATGCCGCGCCGCACCCCGTTTCCGTCGATCGTCAAGCACCTGATCCCGTTCTTCGTCACCCGCCAGGTTGTCTGCGGGGCGGGGCGAGTTGGCCTCGGGGTCGACTCGCGCGAAGCCGGTTTCCAGGTGTCGCAACGAGCCGACTTCTTCGAGACCGAGGTCGGGCTGGAGACCACGCTCAAGCGACCGATCATCAACACCCGCGACGAACCGCACGCGATCGCCGACCGCTACCGACGCCTGCACGTGATCATCGGAGACGCCAACCATCTCGACGTCGCGACCCTGCTCAAGATGGGCACGACCTCCCTCGTTCTCGGCATGATCGAAGACGGTCATCTTCGCGGTGACTGGTCGATCCGCCATCCGGTGGCGGCGTTGCAGCGCATCTCGCACGACCCCAGCCTCACGGCCACCGTCGAGCTCGTCGACGGCCGCACCGTCACCGCTCTCGACCTGCAGTGGATGTACCTCGAAGCCGCTCGGGCCTGGCTCGACGCCAGAGGCGATGACCCGACCGTCGACGCCACCGCCGAGGTCATGAGCTGGTGGGAGACCGTGCTCACCAGGCTCGGCACCGACGTCAGGTCGTGTGCGGGTCTGCTCGACTGGGTGACGAAGCTGGGGTTGTTGGAGGGCTACCGGTCTCGTGACGACCTGGCCTGGGACGACCACCGGCTGGCGGCGATCGACCTGCAGTGGGCCGACGTGCGGCCCGAGAAGGGACTGGTGCACCGCCTACGTGACCGGGGTCGTACCCACGACCTCGTGACCCCCGAGCTGGTGCGGGCAGCCCAGGGCACTCCTCCCGAGGACACCCGGGCGTGGTTTCGGGGCTCCTGCGTACGTCGGTTCGCCCCCCATGTCTTCTCCGCGAGCTGGGACTCCGTCGTCTTCGACGTGCCCGGCCACGCGAGCCTGCAACGCGTACCGATCCTCGAACCCGAGCGTGGCACCCGGGCGCAGGTCGGGGCCCTGGTCGAGCAGAGCCCCGACGTCGAGCACCTGCTCCGCGGTCTCGCCACCCCCGAGTAGCGAACGCCTCGAGAGCGCCGCGGCCAGAAGGGTTAGGGTCGTGGTAGCCGCTGAACATCGCTCTGGGAGGTCGCCATGCCGGCACAGGAACACGCGAAACCGCAACGCCGTGACGACGAGGTGCCCGAGCCACCGGCACCCACGGCTCCGGCCGGGGCCGTCGTCAAGGAGGGTCTGACCGACGACATCGACAACGTCCTCGACGAGATCGACGGCGTCCTCGAGTCGAACGCCGAGGAGTTCGTGCGCGGTTTCGTGCAGAAGGGCGGACAGTGAGCAGTCCCGCCCACGGGGGGACGCGCCGGCTCGACGACGCCTACCTCGCCACCGGGTCGGCCTCGTTCACCGACTTCGTCAGATCCTTCCGGCCCGAGATGCTCCCCTCCGGGCGGGTCCTGCCCAGCGGCTCGTCCATCGACGCTCCCCACGGCACGACCATCGTGGCCCTGTTGCACGACTCGGGCGTCATCATGGCCGGCGACCGGCGGGCCACGATGGGCAACATCATCGCCAACCGCGACATGGAGAAGGTGTTCGCGGCCGACGACTACAGCGTGGTCGGCATCGCCGGCACAGCCGGCATCGCGATCGAGCTGGTGCGCCTCTACCAGGTAGAGCTCGAGCACTACGAGAAGATCGAGGGCGCCATCATGTCGCTCGAGGGCAAGGCCAACCGGCTCGCTTCGATGATCCGGGGGAACCTCGGACTGGCCATGCAGGGCCTCACGGTGGTGCCGCTGTACGCCGGCTACGACCTCGACGGCGACGCGGGTCGCATCTACTCCTACGACGTCACGGGCGGATGCTACGTCGAGGGCGGGCACCATTCGATCGGCTCGGGCTCGCTCTTCGCCCGAGGCGCTCTGAAGAAGCTGTGGCGACCGGGCCTCACCGAGACCCAGGCGGTGAGCGTGGCGCTCGAGGCGCTTTACGACGCCGCCGACGACGACTCCGCCACCGGAGGCCCCGACCTCGGCCGTCAGATCTGGCCCACCGTCGCGGTCATCGACCGCACCGGCTCACGCTTCGTGGCTGACGACGTGCTGGAGACGCAGGTGCGCCAGATCGTGGACGCCCGCCGCGGCAACCCGGGAGGTGCCCGATGAGCATGCCGTTCTACGTGCCGCCCGAGCAGGTCATGAAGGACCGGGCCGACTTCGCGCGCAAGGGGATTGCGCGCGGCCGCTCCGTCATCGTGCTGGGCTACGACAAGGGCGTCGCCTTCGTGGCCGAGAACCCGTCGCGGGCCCTGCACAAGGTCTCCGAGATCTACGACCGGATCGCCTTCGCGGCGGTCGGGCGGTACAACGAGTTCGAGAGCCTGCGCGTGGCCGGCATCCGCTACGCCGACCTGCGCGGTTACTCCTACGACCGCACCGACGTCACGGCTCGAGCCCTGGCCAACAGCTACGCCCAGACCATCGGTGCCGTGTTCACCCAGGAACAGAAGCCGTTCGAGATCGAGATCGTCGTCGCCGAGGTCGGGCGCACCGCCGACGGAGACCAGATCTTCCGGTTGACCTACGACGGGTCGGTGGCCGACGAGCAGGGTTTCGTGGCCATGGGCGGCGCCAGCGACATCGCCGAGGAGCGGCTCGGGCAGGCCTGGCGGCCAGGGCTGTCGCTGGCCGAGGCGTTGCGGATGGCGGTCGACGTACTGGCCGCGCCCGCCTCCGCTCCCGGCTCGGCGGCCCAGCCCGGTGCCGCTGCTCCGACGAGCGTCGAGAACCCGCCTCGCGTCATCGACGCGTCGATGCTCGAGGTGGCCGTCCTCGACCGTGAGCGGCCCCGTCGCACGTTCCGCCGGGTCACGGGCGCCCTGCTGGAGCGACTGCTGAGCGCTGACGACCCCACGGCCAATGCCCCGACCGCCGACGAGTCCCACCCCGGTCATCCAGAGGTGCTGAGCGGCGAGAGCGAGCAGGCCCCGCCTGGCTGACCCGCCGGGCGACGTCACTACCCACGCACCTGGCAGGGCGGGCCTCACCCACGGAAGTGGGCCCACGGGAAACCGCTCGGTGGAGTGGGCACATCGATACCCCCCTGGCGCGCGCGGCCCCTCGGGGGGGAACCCTCAAGACGTCGGGGCGCGCGGGCGCACCCCCGTGGGGGCCCCGGGC
>JBBSTU010000041.1:0-23620 GCA_038235595.1 Actinomycetales bacterium
GCGATCACGCCGAGCGACTCGGTGGGACGGGTACGGGCGTGCTCGAGCACCAGCGCCACGACCCGGGCCACCTCGGCGTCGGTCGTCTCGATCGAGTCGAGCCCGGGCTGCACCTCCGCCTGCCCGTCGACGGCCTCGAACGTTACGGCCGACTCGAGCGAGGTGCCTGGGAAGGTGGTCAGGGCGCCGTCGTACATGGTGGTGTTGGCGAAGGCGATGAGCCGTTCGTCGCGACTGCGGTAGTGCCACGTGAGACGCCGGGTGGGCAGCGCCGCCGCGAGCACGTCGAGCACCGACTCGAAACCGTCGGTCAGCACCTCGTCGGCGGGCGCTCCCTCGTCGTCGGAGACGACGGTGAAGAAGTTGGTGGGGGGCAGCTGTCGCTCGTCGCCCGCGACGACGACCTGTCGCGCGCGAGAGATCGCCGAGATCGCCTGGGCGGGCTGCACCTGCGAGGCTTCGTCGAAGATCACGACGTCGAACCACCGGCCCGGAGGGAGGGTCGAAGCGACGACGAGCGGGCTCATGGCCCAGCAGGGCCTGATCGCCGTGAGCGTGGCCGATGCCACCGGCATGAGATCACGAAGCGGCTTGTGCCGCCGAGACTTTCCGGCCTCGGCACGGATCAGGGCTTCATGGGCCGGGTGGTCGGTGAGCACCTCGCGCACGTTGCGGGCGACCGCGGCCTGCACCCGGTCGACGGTCGCAGACAGGTGGGCCCGGTCGGCCGCCGCAAAGTCGGCGGCGTCGCGGCGCAGGCCGGCTCCGTCGTGGGCGCCGTAGGCCGGGTCGCGCACGGTGATCTCCTGCGCGAGAGAGGCCCACCAGACGTGCTCGACCTCAGCGGTGACATCTTCGGTCGCCACCCCGCGGGCCGCGAGGTCGTCGACGACTGCCCCCAGACCGGCATCCCGCACGCCGTCGAGCGCGATCGACACGTGCGGCAGCACCGCCACTCGCTCGGGCCGGGCGGCGAGGGCGGCGAGCCTGACCCGCAGCTCGTCCAGCGGCAGGTCCATCAGGTTGCCGGCGCCGGCCGGCACGGGCAGCCGGTCGGAGAGCCACTTCAGGTCGCTCGTGAGCCCGTCGAGCAGCGCGATGCCCTCGTCGAGGCGCGGTGAGATCTCGGGGCGTCCACCACCACCGACCAGCTCGAACCAGTGCTTGCGCTGTTCGCTCGCCGACACCAGCTCGTCGTGTAGACGGGCCGGCGGGCGCCCCGGCCGGAGCAGCCGCTTCGTCTGGTGCCGAACACGGCGGCGCGCGAGCCAGCCCATCTGCACATCACGGTTGGTGCGCCAGTCACGCGTGGCGGTCGCCGCTATGTGCTCGCCCAGCGGGAGGTCGAAAACCTCGGGACGGAATACTTCGAGGGTGCGCCTCACGTTGTTCATGGTGTCGAAGGCGGCCCGCCAGTCGTTCAGCGAGTGAGCCTGTGGCACATGAGATTCTGCCATGATGCCGTTGAGCTTGCTGGCCACGTCGTGCAGCCCCTCGGAGCTGTGACGGTTCGTGACCTCCAGGGCCCGAGAGGCCTCGTCGGCCGTGCGGATGCGGGCACCGAACCACGGGTCGTCGCCCTCGCGGGTCCAGGCCCCGAGGCCCGAGGCGTCACGTAGCCGGCGGCCGAGCTCGACGGCCTTCGCCCGGGGCACGCCCCGGATGGCCTCTGCACGCAGGCGCACGTGCGAGCTGGGCGGCGGTGTGCGGGCGGCGAGCTCGGCCATCGCCTCCTGCACCTGGTGGGCCGAGACCCCCCACGGGTCACGCACCTGGTGCAGCGACTGGAGGTGGCGGGTCAGGCGACCGCGCCGGTCGCGCAGGGTGGCGGCCGTGGTGTCGTGCGGGCTGGGGACGTTCTCGAGGGCGGCATCCAGGCCGTGGGCGAACTGCTGGGCGGTCGCACGCTTGTTGGTGGTTCCATCGTAGGCGTCGAGCACGAGCCCGCCGAGCCCCACTCGATCGAGCCGCCCCAGCACAGCGTCGATGGCAGCCCGCTTCTCGGCCACGAAGAGCGTCGACTTGCCCTCGGCGGCGAGCGCCGCGATGAGGTTGGCGATGGTCTGCGACTTGCCCGTTCCCGGCGGCCCCTTGACCACGAGGTGCGCTCCGGCCCGCACCGCGTCGATGGCAGCGTGCTGGCTCGAGTCGGCATCGAGCACGAGGTACTCGTGTTCGGGGTCGGGGTCGGGCTCGCTGTCGGGCAGGCGCAGGCGCACGGCGGCGAGCGCCGACTCGTCACCGGCCAAGGCCGCGACCACGTCGTGGTCGGCCAACGAGGAGCCTTGCAGCGCAAGGTCGGCCACCATCGGCAGCTTGGCGTACGAGAAGGTTCCGAGCACGAGCCGCGGTGCGATGGCGAAGTCGGGCACATGCTCGCAGAGCTTGGTGAGCGCGGCGTAGGACGGGTAGGGGTCGAAGGAGTTGCCGACGGTGGCGAGGTCGGCGAGCGAGTCGGCGTCGATCTCGACACCCTGCTCTGACCGGAGATACTCGCGCAGCACCGGGTTGAACTCGACCTCGGGGCCGAGGTCGAGCTCGAAGTCGTCCTGCGAGGCGCCGGTCGGGCGCAACACGCACGGGCGTAACAGCACCGGCGATGCCGGTGGGCGAGCGGCCCGCGGCACCGACCACGTCGCCATACCGATCGCGATGAACCCGGCCGCGATGCCCCGCTCCTCGCGCAGCTCGAGCGCCTTGGAGCGGATGGCGCGGGCCCGCCGTCTGGCCTCGCCAAGGGCAGCCGGCTCGCGCACGAGCTCGGACAGGCGCGTGCCCTTGCCGGCCAGCAGCTTCGACACCCCGCCGGGGTGGGCGGTGGTGAGGTCGAGGGTGCCGGAGGGCAGGTCGCGGTACCACAGGAGGGTGTTGCGCCCACCGAGGTCGACGAGGGTGCGCTGCCAGGTCTTGACAGCCGCGGCGACCTGGTCGGCTCGGGGGTCTCCCGAGCTCGACTCGGCCCTGGTGGCAGGGCGCTGCCCGGTGACGTCGGTCATGGCGTCAGGCTAACGAATGTCGGGCTCCTCCCCGTACGTCGACCACGGGGCGCGCCGGTGCGGTGCGATTCACGCTCAGGCCGGTGCCTTTGGCACAATGGCCGGGCTCCCCCGCCCTCGTAGCTCAGGGGATAGAGCACCGCTCTCCTAAAGCGGGTGTCGCAGGTTCGAATCCTGCCGGGGGCACTTCGTCGTCCAGGAAGCGCGGACACTCCCCGCGGATGCCGCCACCGACCAACACCCGTGAGGTCGTGCGAACCGGTTGTTCTCGAGAGACGCGCAGAAGGTCACTTGGCCTTGACGGCCAGCACAGCGCAGGTGGCATCGAGCAAGATGTTCTGCGCCGTGCTGCCCATCACGACCTTGCCCACCGGCGAACGTCTGCGAATGCCGATGACGATCAGATCGGCCCCGACCTCGTCGGCCGCCTGCAGGATCGCCTCGGAGGCTGCGTGGCCCTCGGTGGGCTGGCGAACCTCGTGGTCGAGCCCGGCCTTGGCGAGCTCGGCGTCGATGGCGTCGATGTCCTCGGCTGTGGCAAACAGCGCGTCGGCATAGTTGCCGGCCCGACCGGTGTTGACCACGGTGACCCGGGCCCGGTCCGTCGTGGCGAGCTGGATCGCCGCGTCGAGGGCTGCGGTGCCCTGTGGGGTGGGGATGTAGCCGACCACGATGTTCTGCACGGGGGGGCTCCTTAAATTGATGCGGCTGGTTGGACGGAATGCGCGGATATGCGGGTTGCCGGCATCCGTGGCCCCGCAGTGGTTGCCCACGCCGCACCTGCGGCTGGCTGGTGTTGACCAGGCCGTCGCATCAGATCGTTCTCGCGGCGCTTCTCGTCCATCCCGAGACCCCTGTTCGACTCCTCGACCCATGGCCGTCACCGGCTCGTCGAGCGGGCCAAGATTACCACCGAGTCCCGCCACCGAGCCGACCCTGAAGGTTGGGCACCGACCCAGCACGATGAGCGCCCAGGTGCAGGACCGGGCCCAGACCGCGAAGTCGGGCCGGTGCTGCATCCGCACGTCTAACGCGGGTGCCCGCAGGTCTGGCCGGTTCGCTCAACCAGGGCACCGTTCGGTCTGGTGCCCGGACTGTCCCATGACCCATGGTGGGGTGGTCGTTGGTGACCGGGCCCCAGTGAGGCGGCAGATCGCATGACCGAGCAGATCGACGAACACTTTCTGGTCGAGGTGCAGGGTTGGTCACGCCCGTTCACGACCGATGGCGAGGCGAGACGCGAGGGCGAGCAGCGCGCCAACGCCGTGCCGCCCGAGCTTCTGCTCGACCTGTTCGAGGCGCAGCTGCTCTCGCGCCACCTCGACTTCGCCGCCCGTTCGCTGCAGGCGCTCGGCGAGGGTTATTACACGATCGGGTCGAGCGGTCACGAGTCCAACGCAGCCGTCGCCCTCGCCCTGCGTCCCAGCGATCCGGCGCTCTTGCACTACCGCTCCGGGGGGTTCTACTGCGCCCGGGCCGGGCAGGTGCCGGGAACCGACGCGGCGCTCGATGTGCTGCGCAGTCTGACCTGCTCGGTGGACGACCCGATCTCGGGCGGGCGGCACAAGGTCTTCGGCCACCCGGCGCTCGGGATCATTCCCCAGACCTCGACGATCGCCTCACACCGTCCGCGCGCGCTCGGAATGGCGTTTGCCCTCGAGCAGCGGGCGCCGCTCGGCGTCAGCACGCCGGTACCGCCGGATGCCGTCGTCGTGGCCAGTCTCGGCGACGCGTCGGTCAACCACTCAACTGCGGTGGGCGCGCTCAACGCGGCCGGTCACATCGTGCACCGCGGCACTCCCCTGCCGCTGCTGCTCGTCTGCGAGGACAACGGCATCGGCATCAGCGTGCGCACCCCGCCCGGCTGGACCCGTCGGGCCCTGCAGTCACTACCCGGCATCCGCTACCTCGCAGCGAACGGGACCGACCCCGAGCAGTGCCTGACCGTCGCTCGCGAGGCGGCCGAACACGTCCGCACCCACCGGCAGCCCGTGGTGCTGCACCTGAGCACGGTGCGGCTCATGGGCCACGCCGGGTCTGACGTCGAGCTGGCCTACCGCAGCCGTCGTCAGATCGACGACGACATCGCGGCCGACCCCCTCGTGGCCACCGCCCGAGCCCTGCACGATCGCGGCCTGCGCTCCTCCGGCCAGCTCGTCGACCGGTACGAGCAGGTCCGGCTGCGCGTCGCTGACGCCATCGAGCATCTGCTGCCGGCGGCTCATCTCGACTCAGCGGAGGCCGCCATGCGGCCTCTCACCGAGCGCTCACCGACCCGGGTCCGAGCGGAGTCCGCCGTTTTCGCCATCGACCGGCCGGCGGCCTTTCGGGGCAAGCTGCCCGAGGATGCCGGCCCGCTCACCTTGGCTCAGTCGATCAACGCGGCGCTCACCGACCTCATGGCCGCCCATCGAGACGTGCTGGTCTTCGGCGAGGACGTCGGCGCCAAGGGGGGTGTCTACGGCGTCACCAGGGGGCTACGCACGCGGTTCGGGGCCCGGCGCGTCTTCGACACGCTGCTCGACGAGCAGACGATTCTCGGGACCGCCCTCGGGTCGGCGCTCGCGGGCTTTCTGCCCGTGCCCGAGATCCAGTACCTCGCCTACCTGCACAACGCCGAGGACCAGCTGCGCGGTGAGGCGGCGACACTGCGGTTCTTCTCCAACGGGCAGTTCGGCAACGGCATGCTCGTGCGGGTGCAGGGGCTGGCCTACCAGAAGGGGTTCGGGGGTCACTTCCACAACGACAACTCGCTCGCCGTCCTGCGCGACATTCCCGGGATCGTCGTCGCCGTGCCCTCGAGCGCCGCCGAGGCGCCTCGACTCGTGCGTGCCCTGGCCGCGATGGCCCGGTGTGAGAGCCGGGTCTGCGTTCTCGTCGAGCCCATCGCGCTCTACCACGCGCGCGATCTCCGGCCCGGCGACGGGGCGTGGTCAGCGGCCTATCTCCCGCCGCACGACTGGGGCACCGACCTCGCCGAGGTGGGCCGTGGAAGTCTGCACGAATCCACGCCCGAAACCCTGCACGGGGAGGGCACCGACGTGCTCGTCGTGACCTTCGGCAACGGGGTGCCGATGAGCCTGCGGGCAGTGGCCGCCGCCCAGGAGCGGGCCACCTCGCAGGGGCGCTCAGCTCCTCGGGCCACCGTGTACGACCTGCGCTGGCTGGCGCCGTTGCCGGCCCACGATCTGCTCGAGCAGGCGCGTCATGCTGATCGGGTGCTCGTCGTCGACGAGACGCGCCGCACGGGGGGCGTCTCGGAGGGAGTGGTGGCCACGCTCGTCGACGGTGGCTACGGTGGCCGCATCAGCCGGGTCACGAGCAAGGACAGCATCATCCCGCTCGGCCCGGCGGCCGCCACGGTGCTGTTGTCGGAGGCCGAGATCGTCGATGCCCTACTGGAAGGAACCTGATGAGCGCGATCGCCCCGACCCACGCGGACGTCGTCGTCGTCGGCGGTGGGGTCATCGGACTCGCCACCGCCTACACGCTGGCCCGCAGCGGCGCCGGGGAGGTCGTTCTGCTCGACCAGGGCCCGTTCGGGTCGGGCTCGACCTGCAAGGCCGCAGGCGGCGTGCGCGCCCAGTTCAGTGACGAGACCAACATCATCATGGGCCACTACGGGCTGGAGGTGTTCGAGCGCTTCGGCCCGTTGTTCGACCAGGAGATCGACCTGCGCCAGAACGGTTACCTCTTTCTGCTCGACGACCCGACCGACGTCGCCGACTTCGAGCGGAGCGTTGCGCTGCAGCAGTCGCTCGGCGTCGACACCCGCATGGTCGACGCCGCGGAAGCCCAGCGCCTGGCCCCGATCATCAGCACAGAGGGCGTGCTCGCCGCTGCCTACGGCCCGCGTGACGGGCACTGCACCCCGGAGGCGGTGGTCCTCGGCTACGCCCGGGCCGCCCGGCGCACCGGTGCCACCCTCCTACCGAACTGCCGCGTCACCGGCGGCGAGGTCACCGACGGCACCGTTCGGGCCGTCCACACCGAGGCGGGCCGCATCGAGACCGGCACCGTAGTGTGCTGCGCCGGCGCCTGGTCACGGACGGTCGGGGAATGGTTCGGCGTCGACCTGCCCGTCGACCCGGTGCGCCGGCAGATCGTCGTGACCGAGCCGATCCCGGGCCTCGACCAGACGATGCCGATGACGATCGACTTCTCCACGACCTTCTACTTCCACGAGGAGGGGCCCGGGCTGCTCATCGGCATGTCAGACCCGCACGAGACCGTCGGCTTCAAGCTGAACCGCGGAGACGAGTGGCTGCCGGGTCTGGTCGACGCCGCCGAGCACCGCGTCCCCTCTCTGGCCGACGTCGGCATCGCCAGCGGCTGGGCCGGCCTCTATGAGGTGACGCCCGACCACAACGGGCTGATCGGCGAGGCGCCCGGCATCAGCCGGTTCCTCTACGCAACCGGGTTCTCCGGGCACGGCTTTCTGCTCGGCCCCGCCATGGGCGAGGTGATGTCGTCGCTGGTCCGTGGCGAGGCACCGTTCGTGGATGTATCGGCCTTCGACGCCCGACGTTTCGAGCAGGCACAGCTGCACCGAGAGAAGCACATCGTGTAGGACTCACCCCCACGACCGAGATCCCACGACTACTGCGAAGCCATCGAGAAGGAGCACCAGCATGACCCCCACCCACGAGCCCGACCGCGCCGGCGCCCCGGCCCTGCCCACCCCCGAAGACCTGCGCCAGATCGCCGAGGATGCCGCTCGGCGATGCGGCGTCGACAGCGCGGCACTCGACGGTGACCACCACGGTCGCTCGCCGATCAACGGTGGATCCGTCTCGTCGGTGCGCTGGAGCTCGCCCGCGGAGGTCGACGGCGCCGTCGCCCGGGCGCACGCCGCCTTCCGCGAATGGCGCGTCGTGCCGGCGCCGGTGCGCGGCGCGGTGGTCAAGCGGCTCGGTGAGCTGTTGACCGAGCACCAGGACGACCTCGCCACCCTCGTCAGCGTCGAGGTCGGCAAGGTCACCTCCGAGGCCCGGGGTGAGGTGCAGGAGATGATCGACATCTGTGACTACGCGGTCGGCCTGTCGCGTCAGCTCTTCGGCAAGACGATGACCTCGGAGCGGCCCGGTCACCGGCTGATGGAGACGTGGCACCCGCTCGGGGTCGTCGGGGTCGTCTCCGCGTTCAACTTCCCCGTGGCGGTGTGGTCGTGGAACACGGCCGTGGCACTGGTGTGCGGGGACGCCGTGGTCTGGAAGCCCTCAGAGACCGCGCCGCTCTGCGCCCTGGCCTCGAACGCCCTGCTGCACCGCGCCTTGACCGAGAGTGGTCACAGCACCGACCTGGGCCAGGTGGTCATCGGTGGGGCCGAGGTCGGTGAGGCACTCGTCGGCAACCGTGCGGTGGCGCTCGTCAGCGCGACCGGCTCGACGAGGATGGGCCGGGCGGTCGGCCCCCGCCTGGCCGAACGGTTCGGGCGCAGCCTGCTCGAGCTCGGCGGCAACAACGCCGCCATCGTCGCCCCGAGCGCCGACCTCGACCTGACCGCCCGAGGCATCATCTTCTCGGCTGCCGGCACGGCCGGGCAGCGGTGCACCACGATGCGTCGCGTCATCGCCCACGAGTCGATCATCGACGAGATCACCGAGCGCGTCGCCACCGCGTACGAAAAGCTGCCGGTCGGCAACCCGATGGAAGACGCCACCCTGGTCGGGCCCCTCATCAACCAGCAGGCCCATGACGCGTTCGTCGCCGCCATCGAGGCCGCGAAGGGGGCGGGCGGGCAGGTCATGGCCGGTGGCGAGCGGGCCCTCGCCGACGCGAGCCCGGACGCCTACTACGTCACGCCGACGGTGATCCGGATGCCGGAACAGAGCGAGGTCGTGCACCAGGAGACCTTCGCGCCGATCCTCTACGTCATGCCCTACACCGAGTTCAACGACGCCGTCGAGCTGAACAACGCCGTACCGCAGGGTCTCTCGTCAAGCATCTTCACCTCCGACCAGGCGGAGGCCGAGCTGTTCATGTCTGCCGCGGGCTCGGACTGCGGCATCGTCAACGTCAACATCGGCACGTCGGGGGCGGAGATCGGCGGCGCCTTCGGCGGAGAGAAGGAGACCGGCGGGGGGCGAGAGTCCGGCTCCGACGCGTGGCGCGCCTACATGCGCCGGGCCACCAACACCATCAACTACTCGGGTGAGCTACCGCTCGCGCAGGGGGTGACCTTCGAGGTCTGACCCGCCTGACGACGACACCACCTGCGCGACGCGCGGCGCGACACGCCAAAAGTGTCGGATTGACGACACCACCTGCGCGACGCGCGGCGCGACGCGCCAAAAGTGTCGGATTGACGACACCACCTGCGCGACGCGCGGCGCGACGCGCAGCCGGGGTGGGACGCGCAGCCGGGGTGGGTAGGCGTTCGAGGCTCGGGATGCCGCTCAGCCGAACGTGAGCGCTCGCACGCCGTGCTCCAGCGAGACCGTGGCACGCCAGCCGAGCTCCTCGGCGATGCGCTCACTCGAGGCGGTGACGTGCCGTACAGCAAAGGCGCTCGGCTCCGCTGCAGATCTTCGAGCCGCGCTTCGTCTCGATGCTGCGCGACATCGTGTACAGGCAGGCCGAGCGGCTTCCCTGTGCGAACAGGCCATCACGGTGGTACCGCCTGCTGGTGAGCTACGGGGTCAGGGCATCGCGCCCAGCGCGTCCTCCTCGATCGCGGCCTCACGGCGCGTGTCGTCGATGTAACGCTCGACCTGCTCGGGCACCAGGCGAACCCGCAGGGCGATGACGTAGATGATCGCCGAGAAGACGACGAACACGGGGATCGCAGTGTCGAAGTGCAACCAGCCCAGGCCGCCGTAGTCGCTCATCCACGACAGAATCGCCAAGCCACCGAGCCACGGGATGTACCAGGCCGCGCCGGCGACCCAGTTCCACTCCGGCTCCGCCTGGCCCCGGGCCCGGTTGACGATCATCATCACGCCGAGCAGTACGAAGCCGAGCAGCACGGCGATGAACAGCTTGAGGTCGGTCCCCCAGCCGGTCCAGTAGACGATGAGGTTCGAGGACAGGAAGCCGAGGAACGGGATCGTGTGACCGCCCGGAAGGCGGAACGGCCTCTCCTGGTTGGGGATCTGCCGGCGCATCGCGGCCAGCACCAGCGGGCCGGACCCGAACGAGAGCACCGTGGCCGAGGTGATGAAGCCGACGAGCTGCTGCCAGCTCGGGAACGGCAGGAAGAGCACCAGGCCGACCACGAAGCTGACCACCAGGCTGACGAACGGCACGCCCCGGTCGGTCGTCTTCGCCAGCGACTGGGGGGCGTTGCCGTTTCGGCCCATTGCGTAGGCGATGCGCGAGGTGACCGTGATGTAGATCAGACCCGTGTCGGCCGGTGAGATGATCGCGTCGATATAGAGCAGCACCGCAAGCCAGCTGAGCCCGAGAAGGCTGGCCACCGCCGCCAGCGGCCCGAAGTCGTTGGCAAAGCTCAGCTTTGACCAACCCTGCGCGATGTCACCCGGGTTGAGGCTGCCGATGAAGGCGACCTGCAGCGCGATGTAGATGACGGCGGTGAGCAGCACCGAGCCGATGACCGCCAGCGGCACGTTCTTGCTCGGGTTGCTGGTCTCACCGGCGAGCTCGATGCCCTGGCGAAAGCCGAGGTAGGAGAACACCACCCCCGACGTCGCAATGGCGGTGAAGACCCCGTGCCACCCCTGCGGCAGGAAGCCTTGGGAGGTGAAGTTGTTGGAGTTGAACTGGGTGAACAGGAACGCGAGGATCACCAGGATGATGATGAAGAGCTTCCACCACACCAGCGCGGTGTTGACGCGCGCGAACCACTGGATGCCGATGTAGTTGATGACCACGAACACGGCCATCGCGATGACGGCCACGGCCAGGCCCAGTCCCGTCAACGTGTGCACGGTGCTGCCGTCCACCTGGTGCGCCACCGTGAACGGCGCGTACTTGGTGGCGTACTGCAGTGCGCCCTCGACCTCGATCGGGGCCACGCTCATGCACGCGATCCACGTGATCCAGCCCGTCGTATAGCTCGCGAAGGAGCCGAACGACATGTGCGGAAAGCGGACGACGCCGCCAGAGAGCGGGAACATGGTGCCGAGCTCGGCGTAGCACAGCCCGATGAACATGATCATGACCGCGCCGATGGCCCACGAGAAGACGGCCCCCGGTCCAGCGGTCTGGGAGGCGTTCAGCGCGCCGAACAACCAGCCCGAACCGATGATGGACCCGACGCTGGCAAAGAGCAGGCCCACCCTGCCGATGTGTCTTCGCAGCTCATGACCCTCTTGGATGTCCGAGGGTCCTTCCTTTAACGCCGTCATGACATCTCCTCACTCTCGGTGAAGCTCAGCCCCTGCCTTCTCCGAAATTACGCCGCGAACGACCACCGCGCATTCAGGTATCTCTCATATTCGACAGTGATGCTCGTAGTCGGCGCAGCACCCACCTCGGGTCTGCACGCTCGGTTGCCGGTGCCATCCTGCGCACCCACCGGGCGCCGTCGGCGCAGACCTGGTCATTGAGGAGCGGCATCCCTGTCTCTGCGCGGCGGTGAGAACCACCCCGAAGGATGGGCACAGCGAGGTGGCCCGGCGTGTTCCATGGAGTCGCCTGTGTATTTCGCGATCCGAGGAGACAGCATGGTCGAGCTCGCCCCCGATGTCGGTGACCCCCGAACGGCAGAGACCCACGCCCTGCATGCGTCGTTGGCCACGATGGTGAGCCGCGACGACTTTCCCTGCCTGGGAGCCCGCTCGGTGTTCCGGCGAGACACTGCCGTGGTGCGGGTCTACGACGAGCTGGGTTCCAGCGAGGCCACCCCGGCCCTGCTGACCGACCTCGCCACCTTCGCCGACGAGGTGGACGTCGAGGCGGGGTTCGCCTCGTTCGTGGCGATCTTCAGACGGCCCCGGCTGCAGAACGAGAAGCAGTTCGAAGACCTGCTCTGGGCCCAGCTGCGAATGCTGCACGGCGCCGACGAGCAGGCGTGGAACCCTGATGTGTCAGCCGACCCGACCGACGACCACTTCGCGTTCTCGGTCGGTGGCACCGCCTACTTCGTCGTCGGGCTGCACCCGCTCGCGTCACGCGATGCCAGGCGCACGGTCTCGTCCACGCTGGTGTTCAACCTGCACGCCCAGTTCGAGGCCCTGCGAGCCTCGGGCCGGTTCGAGCGGATGCGCGACCTGATCCGCCAACGCGACGTGCAGCTGCAGGGCAGCATCAACCCGATGGTCTCCGACCATGGCAAATACTCGGAGGCCAGACAGTACTCCGGTCGCGCGGTCGCCGACGACTGGGTGGCCCCGTTCGAGGAGGAAGCATGAACAGACTTGAACCACAGACCGGTACCGGTTTTCTGCTCTCATCTGGGCAGACGCTGACCGTGGTGGACCCCATGGGCGGCCAGGTCAGTGACCTGTTCGCGTTCGCGGCCGACGACCACGGTGAGTGGCTCTCGAGCGGACGGACGATCGACTACCGCAACGGGATCTACGTCGGGGCCGGCGACACGCTCTACAGCAATTGCAGTCGACCGATGCTCACCATCACTGAGGACACCTGCGGGCGGCACGACTTCTTGTTGACGCCGTGCAGCCAGCAGACCTTCGACCTGCTCTACCCCGATCTGCTCGGGGCGCCGCACCCGAGCTGCTTCGACAACCTCTGCCGCGGCCTCGCCCGCTACGGCGTCGAACCAGACCAGATCTCCACCACCCTCAACATCTTCATGAACGTCTGGACCGACCAGAGCGGCGAGCTGCACATCGACCCACCCACCTCGGTGGCCGGTGACCGCATCACCTTCCGGGCCGAGATCGACCTGCACGTCGGGCTGACCGCCTGCTCCGCCGAGAAGTCCAACGGCGGGGTGTGCAAGCCGATCGACTACGCGGTCGGGTAGGAAGTTCGAGACTCGTCCCGCACCCAGCTCACCTCACGACAGCTCACGGCCGCTTACGGCATCCTGAGCAGCCGTGACCACACCGTCTTGTTCAGCACCCGCTTGGCCGTGCGGGCCCGGCCGTCGCTCCAGAGCGCCGCCCGGGCGGCGTTCCAGCCACAGGCACCGTGCACGCCCCCGCCGGGGTGGGCCGACGCCCCAGCCAGATAGAGGCCCGACACGAACGTCTCGGGCCGACCGAGGCCCGGTGTCGGCCGGAACACCAGCTGCTGGTGCAGACCCGACGTGCCCGCGTTGATCGCGCCGCCCACGAGGCTGCGGTCAGCGCCCTCCAGGTCGCTGGGCGACTGCACGTAACGGGCCGACACGAGGTCACGAAACCCGGGAGCGACCCGCTCCACAGAAGACTCCATCCGTTCCACCTGCTGGTCGAGCATCGTTCCGCTCCAGTCGATCTCGCGAGGCACATGGCTGTAGGCCCACGCCGACTCCGTTCCCGCCGGCGATCGGCTGGGGTCTGAGACGGTCATCTGGCCGAACAGCAGAAACGGTCGGGCGGGCGCCCGGCCGACGGTGAGGTCAGCCGCGAAGTCGACGAACCCGTCGACGTCGACTCCGAGGTGCACGGTGCCTGCGCCCCGCACCCCCTCGTTCGCCCACGGCACCGGCCGGTCGAGGGCCCAGTTGAGCTTGATCGTGGCGCTGTCCCACTGGAAACGGTCGAGGTCGGCCAACAGCCGCCGCGGCAGCAGCGATTCGCCCACGAGCTCGCGGTAGAGCGACGGCGCCGGCACGTCAGCCAGCACCGCCCGCTTGACCCCCACCCGGTTACCGTCGCCGAGCCGCACCCCGACGGCCCGTCCCCGTGACACGTCGATGGCGACCACGGGTGAACCGGTGCGAAACTGCACTCCCACGTGTTCGGCTCGCGCTCGCATCGCCGCCGCGAGCTCACCTGCCCCCCCGGCCGGCACCGGGAAGCCGACGTCCTGGGCGAGCATGGCGAGCAGCCAGCCGAACAGGGCGCTCCCGGCACCGTCGGGGGAGATGTCACTGTGCATCGCATTGCCCGTGAGCAGCAGCGCCGGGAGGTCACCGGAGAAGCGCTCCTGCGCCATTCGACGCACGGGCGAGACCGCGAGACGGGCGAAGTCGAGCGTGCCCGCCGCCCCGAGCCGCGAAAGCAGCCGGGCGGTCGAGGTGACCGGTGGCAGGGGGGTGAAGAGGGCATCGAGCAGGGGGTCGCGCACGCGCTGCCAGTGCTCGAACATCTCGATCCAGGCCTGCCCGTCTCCGGGGGCCGCCGCCTCCAGGCCGGCCGCGGTGTCGTCGACCCGTGACCGCAGCACGGCTGCCCGCCCGTCGTCGAGGGCGTGAGCGAGCGGGTGGGGCGCCGAACGCCAGCGCAGCCCGTGCTCCTCCAGATGGAGGCCCCGGATGACCGGGCTGGCGGCCGCCAGCGGGTAGAAGGCGCTGAAGAGGTCGGTGACGAACCCGGGGCGGGTGACCTCGGCGCTGCGAACGGCGCCGCCGACCTCGTCGTTGGCCTCGACCACGACGACGTCCCACCCGGCATCGCCCAGGGCGATCGCGGCCACGAGTCCGTTGGGCCCCGCGCCGACGACAACGGCATCCGGCTGTTCACTCACGCTGTTCTCCTTCGCCTCGGCGGTCTCATCCTCCCCCACGGCTCACCCGTGCGGTACCTCCTCACGGGCGGGAGGACTCCCGTCGGAACACCGATAGCCGAGATCACCGATGTGGGTAAGGGCAGGAGGCACAGCGCACAAAGCACGATGACGAAACGGACAGCGACGGTGACAGTGACAGTGACGAGCTTCGGCCACACCCTCATGACCGAGCAGAGCGGCCCCAAAGACCTGGTGAGGTGGACGGTCGAGGCCGAACGCGCTGGGTTCGACTTCGAGGTGGGCAGCGACCACTACTCACCCTGGCTGACCGAGCAGGGGCATACGCCCTACGCCTGGTCGGTGTTGGGCGCGATCGCCCAGGCGACCGAAGGGGTCGGCTTGATGACCTACGTGAACTGTCCGACGATCCGCTACGACCCGGCCGTGGTGGCCCAGAAGTCCGCCACCCTGCAGCTGCTCGCCGACGGGCGGTTCACCCTCGGCCTCGGCAGTGGTGGGAACCTCAACGAGCACGTCGTCGGCCAGGTCTGGCCCGGCGTCGACACGCGGCAGGCGATGCTGGTCGAGGCGATCGAGGCGATCGAGATCATCCGCGAGCTGCACGGCGCAGGGCTCGTCACCTACCGCGGTGAGCACTTCGACGTCGACTCCGCTCGTCTGGGACACGCCCGACCACCCGGTCGAGATCGGGGTGGCCGTCGGCGGCAACAAGGCCGTCGAGCGCTTCGGCCCGTTGGCCGACCACCTCATCGCGACCGAGCCCGACGCCGACCTCATCACCTCCTGGAACGAACGCGACGGTGCGCCGAACATCGGCCGGGCCGCACGGGAGATCGGCCGGATCCCGATCAGCGGGCAGCCGCGCCCTGACACCGACAGAAACTTCCGCCCGGGGCGTGACGGTCTGGGCCACGGCGGTGTCCTGACTACTGACGGCCCACGTGGGCCGACCCGAATCGTCGCCATCCGACCACGATCCACGCGAACAACCAAGGAGCGAACATGACCGAGAACACGACCGAGGCCAAGCCCACCATCCCGAGCACGACGCAGGAGCAGGACGCTCGCGAGAAGCAGAATCAGGAGCGGGCCCGCGAGCAGGAGGCGCAGGAGGCGCAGCCCGAGCCCAAGCAGCTCGACGACCTGCACACCGAGCACGGCGACACCACGATCGCCGACCAGGTGGTCGAGAAGATCGCCGGCATTGCCACCCGTGAGGTCAACGGCGTGTACGCGATGGGCTCAGCCGCGGGCCGCGCCATCAGCAACCTGACCTCGAAGATCTCGTCGTCGAACCGGGCCAACGTGTCGAGCGGGGTGACCATCGAGAAGGGCGAGCGCCAGACCGCCATCGACGTCTCCGTCGTGGTCGACTACGGCGTCTCGATCGTCGAGGTCAGCGACAACATCCGCCAGAGCGTCATCGACGGCGTCGAGCACGCCACCGGTCTCGAGGTCGTCGAGGTCAACATCAACGTCACCGACGTGCACCTGCCGGAGGAAGACTCCGACGACGACCAGGGCAGTGCCACCGGAGCCAGCCACCGGCCGTCAGAGCGCCTCGCGTGAGCACGAGCCGCTACGCCGTTGTCGTCGGCCTCGTGCTGGGCTACGTGGCCGCCTTCGGAGGCTTCGGACGCTTCGTGCTCGTCGGCGTCTTCGCTGCCGTCGCCTGGGGCATCGGGCTCGTTCTCGAGGGCAAGCTCGATGTTGGATCCCTCCTGGGCCGGTCGTCGGATCGTCGCTGATGGCCACCGGCGAGAAGACTGACACGACGCACACCACCGACGTCCCGGCGGCCCTCCCCCGCCCGGCTCTGACCGGTCGAGGCCGGTTGGTGATCTCCCAACACGTGATGGAGCAGATGGCCAGCCAGGTCGCCAGTGAGATCACCCAGGCCGGAGGCACGTCCGGCGGGATCCTTGGAATCGGCGCCCACCCCGACCTCGCGGCGCGACCCGCCGCGAAGGTCGAGCTGTCGGGTCAGCAGGCGTCGGTCTCGCTCGACATCGTGCTCGGCTACCCCACCCCGCTGGCGGCCACCACCGACCGGGTGCGTCACCACGTGATGACCAAGGTGGCCGCTCTGACCGGCGTCGAAGTGACCCGGGTCGACATCGACGTGACCGGCCTGCACCTGACCACCGGTCAACGAGAGGCCATGAGATGAGCCGCGGACCCAACCCCGTCTCGTTGCGGAGGCGGCCGTCGCGCACCGTACCGGCCACCATCGCGGCCGCTTGCGTGACCGCGGTCGGGGTGTCGCTGGCGTGGGCGGGTATCGCCCGCCTCGTCGACGGCACCTGGCCGTCGTTCGTCGGTTGGGCCCACCGCCACATCGGTGACCTGACGTGGGGCTCGGCGGCCGCGATCGCCCTCGCGATCGTGCTCACCCTCGTGGGTCTCGTGCTGCTCGTCAGTGCGCTGGCCCCGGGCCAGCCCAACGCCTACGTCATCGACGACAGCGACCTCGGCTCCGACAAGGTCGGGTCGACCGAGTTCGTCATGACCCGCAAGGCCCTGGCGAAGCTGGCGACAGCCCACGCTCATCAGGTGTCGGGAGTCGACTCCGTATCGGCCACAGTGACCAGCCGCGCCGTGCGCCTCACCGTCAGCTCACCCTCCGCCCAGCGCGACGAGCTGGCCCAGAGCGTCACCACCGCCGTGCGTGAGGCGCTGGATGCCGTGCGCCTGACGCCCACCCCCACAGTGACAGCCAACGTAAGGACGACCCAGCCATGAACAGGTTCGCGGCACCCGACGCCACGGCGAGTGCAGTATGAGGGTCTTCTCCAGCGGGCTCAACCGCACCTGGCTGGCCATCATCGGGCTGGTGGTGCTTCTCACCGGCGCCCTCGCGACCGTGGTCGCCACGGGACTGCTCGCCAAGGTGCTGAGCGGCAGTGCCCGCACCTCGGTGCCGGCGTCCGGTGACCGTCTGCTCGAACGCAGCGCCACCGACGTCTTCGCCAACGAGGGCGTCATCATCGGCACAGCTGTGCTCGGCATCGTGCTGGCCCTGTTGGGACTGGCCTGGCTGGTGGCGCAGGTGCCGCACACCCGGGCGGCCGCGCCATTCCGCCTTCGCGACGACGCCGAGACCGGTCTGACGAGCGCCACGTCGGCCGTGCTCGCCGACGTCGTCGTCGCCGACCTCGAGACGGTGCCGGAGGTCACCAGTGCCTCCGCGGTGCTACGCGGGAGCGCGAGCCGCCCGCAGCTGACCCTCAAGCTCACGGCATCCGACCGCGCCGATGTGCGAGCGCTGCTGAACGCGGTGCAGACGGGGCCGGTCTCACGTCTCGCCGGCGCGCTCGACACGACGCTCGAGCACCTCGGCGTGCAGGTCGACGTCAGCCCCGAGCGCCGCACCGTCGACAGCGTGACCCTCTGAGTGATGCTCGAGAAGCCCGAAGACACCGATGACGCACCTCGGCCGGAAGCGGCCACGCCGGCGGAGCGGGCCCTGCGCGAGTCGACTTTGGTCGTGCGTGCCCAGGACGGCGACGTCGCGTCGTTCGAACGGCTGGTGCGCAGCTACGAGAAGGAGCTGCTCCGACTCGGCTACCGCATGCTGACCGACATCGGGGAGGCCCAGGATGCCGTCCAGGACTCGCTGGTGCTCGCGTGGCGTCGGCTGCCCACCCTGCAGGACCCCCAAGCCTTCCACGCGTGGGTCTACCAGCTGATGACACGGCAATGCCTGAACCTGCTCCGGGCCCGGAAGCGGCGGCGCACGAGCCTGACCCAGGAGGGAAACATCGGGCACGAGCCGCCCCGCGCGGAGGAGGCTGCGGCCGACCCCCCGTCGGCGGCCGCCCAGACCTCGGCCTTGGGCGCGGGGCTCGACGCCGCGCTCACCACCCTGCCGGCGGAGCTGCGGGCGTGCTGGGTGCTCAAAGAGCTGCACCACCTGTCGTATCCGGAGATCGCCTACGCCATCGGCGTGCCGGTCGCCACCGTTCGCGGACGCATCGCTCGCGCCCGGCTTCACCTAGCGAAGGGGATGAGCGAATGGCGCTGAGCACCTCCGGCCGGCTCGGCTGCGGCCGCGACGTTGACGACGTATGGGCCAACATCAACCACGAACCCGACGAGCACGAGGCCACCTGCCCCGACTGCCGGGCAGCTCGTGCCGACCTCGCCGGTCTGGCCTCGGCCACGACGGCCATGGTCGAGACCGACCGCGACGACGAAAGGCTGGTGGGCCGGCCGGGCGCCCTGGCCGCCATCGTCGCCATCGCCCGCACCGAGGTTCGCCGCGGCAGAACCCTTGCGCTGCTCACGGCATCCCCTGATGCTCCGGGTCAGGTCACGATCAGCGAGCAGGCGGTCGCGAGCATCGTCCGCGAGGAATGCGACGGCCTCGACGACGTCGAGGGGCGCCGGTGCCGGGTGAACGTGGTCGACGAGCAGCCCGACCAGGCCCCAGCGAGCGTCGGCACTGAGACTTCTCTCGCCGTAGAGCTCTCCCTCACCGTGGGGCGCTCGGTTCGCATCCCACCGCTCGTCACCGTGCTCCGAGACCGCATCACCGTCGCCATCGACCGTCGCGTCGGCGTGCCCGTCGCCTCGATCGCCATCCACGTGGAGGACCTGCACGATGACTGAGCGTGTCGATGGTGATCGCTCCCTCGAGGAACGGCTGGCTCTGGCCGCCGCGGCCGTGCCGGGAGTGGCGCGGCTCGAGCCGTCGCTGGCCCACGCGATCCGCGGGCTGGCCCGGCTGGGCCGGCCCCCCTCGCCCGAGGAGGCAGACTCACCCGACGGGGTGTCGGTCACTCGACGCGAGGATGCCGTCGACGTGGCGGTCGAGATCTCGGTGGCCGGGCCTCGCACCGCTCTCGAGACTGCGGTCGCCGTGCGTGCGGCCGTGCGGGCCGAGCTGGCGCTTGCCTCGGTCGGTGGCGGGGCGGTGAACGTTCGAGTGCTGTCGGTGGATGCGGCTGTCGCCGGGCACGAGGACGAGCTCGGCGCGGCCTCCACGAGTGTCGGCGACGCAGAGAGCACACCGGGGCAACGGGTCAAGCCGGCGCCTCCTCGTGAAGCGGCCGCGGCGGTTCGCGACTCCGAAGCAGGCTCAGGGCCGGCCCGCTGAAGCGGTTCGCCTCCGCGGTGACGTCGACCTCGCGGGGCTCACGCTGCCCATGACGACCGGGCCGACGCACGGTCCGAGACACACCCCGACGCTGCGAACGACGACCGCGGATGGCTCAGGCGTCGAGCCACTGCTCGCCCGCGAGCGCACGGGCCACCAGCGGTGAGGGTTCGCGACCGAGAAGGGTGGCGACGGCGAAGTCGGCGGCGATTGCGTCGAACATGCCGTGGTGGTGCAGCATGGCGTGCTTTCCGCCGTCGACGGTGACGTAAGCCACCCGGGCGGTGCGGGCCAGGTCTCGGGCCACGGCGGCCGAGTTCGCCGGCCGGGCGATGCGGTCGGCGTCACCGTGCACGATGAGCACCTGCTTGCCGACGAGGTCGATCCGGCCCTCATCGGGGTACACCCAGGGCGCGAGCGCGACCGCGCTGCGCACCTCGGGGCTGGTGGCTGCGAGAAGGGCGGCTCGGCCCCCCAACGAGTGACCGACCAGGCACGTCGGAAGGTCGCCTCCGAAGCGCTCGACCGCCTGGGCCAGCGCCCACTGCACATCGGCGACCGGGGTGTGATGAGCGTCCCACCCGCGCCGGGAGTTGAGCAGCCGCTGGACGACCAGCTCGTCGGGAGCGAGATGGGCGATGCGAGCGGCGATCGGCACCATCCGCAGCACCGACAGCTGGGCCGGGCTCACCCGCATCGAATGGCGCCGCGCCGCCCCTCCATGAAGCACGAGCACCAGGCCCTTCGGGTCAGACGGCACCGACGTGTCGACGATCCGCGCCTCGCTCATCAGCGGGCAGCCTCGGCCGGCCCACCGGGGACGTCATGAGTAGAGCCTGACTCGTCTGCGGTCGCCACGCCTCGCAGCAACGCCAGGTAGTCCGAGGCGTCGCGCGCCCCGGCCAGGGCTGCATACCCGTTGGCCACCAGCACGGGCGCCGACGTGATGCCCAACGCCCACGCGGCCTGCTCGTCGCCGCGCACCTGGTCGGCGAACTCCTCGCCCGCTAGCACCGAGGCGACCCGGCGCTCATCGAGCCCGCACTCAGCACCAGCGCGTTGCAGCACCAAGGGGTCATCGAGCGCCAGACCCTCGGTGAAGTGCGCCGACCAGAACCGTTCGGCCGCCGCCGACTGCAGCGCGTGACCGCCCAGGGCGAGCGCCAGCGCACACAGCCGGTGGGCGTCGAAGGTGTTCGCCCAGACCGCCCGGCCCCAGTCGAAGACCAGACCGTCGCCGGATGCCGCCTGCTCGACCTTGGCGTTCATCAGCCGACCGGTTTCGGCCCCGCCGCCGTGACGGGATCCGAGATGCTCGGCCACGGGCACGCGAGACCCCCGCGGGAAGTCGGGCTCCAGCTCGAAGGCCCGGAGGGTGATGGTGACGTCGGTCGGACGCTCGAAGGCGGACACCGCCGCGTCGAGCCGTCGTCGGGCCAACCACGACCACGGGCAGACCAGGTCGACCCAGAGGGCGAGGTCGATGAGAGTCGTCGAGTCGGCCGCCTGCTGGTTGGTCACACTCATCGGCTCATCCTGTCATGGGAGGCGTTGGCGTCGATAAATCGTCGAAGGCTGAACAACAGCAGACTCAGCACTGTGAACGAAACGGCCGGACCCCATCGATGGTGCCCCACGTCAGGCGCCCAGACCTTGAGGGTCTGTTGGGCGGCTGCCACGAAGAGGTAGCCCGCGGGCGGCTCGGCGTACGAGACGCGGTCGACGTGCCGCCCGCCCCGGTCTGAGCACGACGGTGCGTTCTACTGGCCCGGAGGGGGGTAATGATCGAGTGCGGCGATCTCAAGCGGTTGAGGCGGTACGCCCCTCGACAAGACCCCCGCGAGATGGTTCGACAGATCCCGTGGGCTGAAGACCACCAAGCCGCTGTCCACTTCAGCACGAGCGAACAGCGCACCCCGTGAACGTTTTCAACCGCAAGGTCAACGTGCGGCTGTGGTTCAAAGTGACGAACGCGGACGAGAAGCAGGTGTCGGTCTGGCCGTCCCAGCCAGCCATGGGGAACGTCCGGGATATCCGCCACACGGCCCCGTGTACGTGGGCATCGTCGAGCCCCAGCTCTTCCCAGAGTTCCCGCTTCAGTGCGGCCTCTGGAGTCTCACCATCATCGATGCCGCCGCCTGGGCAAGCCCAGAACCCGCCATCAATGCCGAGCCCGTCCCAGTTGAAGTTGACGAGAAGGACGTTGGTTTCGTCGTCGAGCATCAGTGCCCGGACTGCTTGCCGAAGACGAACCGCACCCATAGCTGTGTACTCAACACCCGACGGGAAGAAACATACGCACACGTAGCCGCAAAGCGTGCAGGGTGAGAGGTCCTGGAAGGTCAGATCGACCTCGCCGCGAGAGTCACCCTCGGGCCCACCCGCGTCACCCTCGAGCGCGCCGAGGACGTCGTCGTGCGATCGGCCTTGATCGTCGATCCCGACGGTCCCGGTCGGGAGGAGTTCGTGACGTCTTACACCCCGGGTTACCTGACCGCCCGCCTGTTCCGGCGTGAGGTCGTCCGCGAGGTCCTGGAGTTCAGAGCACTGCATCCCTAGCCACCCAGGCACCTGTCTTCGAAGCAACCACGGTCGGCGCGGCCAAGTGCCTGCTGGGCCGCACGTCACCGGCGACTCCCTGCGCGCGCGCTGGTAAGAGCTTCCGACCACACCGCGGTCCGTGTGGGCTGAGGTACGGCGCTGGTCGACGCGGAGTCGTTCGACGAGCTGGGCTCCTGTCTGCAGCTCCCGTCGACACCATCGCAGTGCCGTCGTGCTGGATCACTGCGCAGGGAGCGATCCCGCTGCCCGCGCGCAGGAGGTCATCAGTCGCTTTTCGGAAGACTCTGCCGTTCGTTCAGTCTTCGACGATTCTCGACAGCAGGTGTCAAGGGGTCACGCACGACGTCGAACGGCCCGGTTCGGCGCCGGAGGCGCCGGCACTGATCAGAAGCGGCCGTAGCCCGAGGGCGCGGTCCAGATCGAGTGGTTGCCGGTGACCGTGCCGGGGCGCTGGGCGTCGGCGAGACGGCCGGAGCTGACGTAGATGCCGACGTGGTAGGCCGGGTAGCCGAAGAACACGAGGTCGCCGGGGCGGGGGCTGGACACCCGGGTCGCCGCCCGCTGCTGGGCGCTGGCCGTACGGGGGATCGAGATGCCGGCACGGCCGTAGACGTACTGGGTGTAGCCGGAGCAGTCGAAGCCGGAGGTGCTCGTGCCGCCGTAGACGTAGGGAACGCCGTAGAGCGACTGCGCGATACCGGCGATGCCCGAAGCGCTCTGAGCCCGAACGGGGGCCGGAGCCGGGGCCGGGTTGGACTTCTTGGGAGCGGTGCTCGTGGTGGCGCGGGTCGTCGAACGCGAGGTGACCGCGGTGCGGGTCGTGGAGCGAGACGCACGAGCCTCGGTGGCCCGACGCTCGGTGGCCGCCTCGGCGCGAGCCTTCTCCGCGGCCTGCGCCCGGGCCTTCGACCGCGCTGCTGCCTCGGCCTTGGCCTTGGCGGCGACCTTGGCGGCAGCCTCGGCACGCTGGGTCTTGACGAGGATGTCCTCGATGACGATCGGGGCCACCGGGCGGGCAGCGGCCGGAGCCACGTAACCGACCGACGAGAGCGCGGTGGCGCCCTGCGCGGTGGTGGCGGCGACCGGCCCGACGGCGGCGGAGCCGGCGACGGTGGTGCCCGCCGCGGCAAAGAGCGCGGAGCCGTTGTCGGCCGCGAACGACGGGGCGGCGAAGGAGGCGGCGAGACCACCAGAGGCGGCCACGATGGCGGCACCCTTGACGGCCGGCTGTGCGGACTCCTTGGCGATGAGCGTCAGCTCGGCAAGCGGGTTGAAACGGCCGGGGGCACGATGGCGCCCGGGAGCGATGTGAGCCACGTTCTACCTCTCGACGCCTACGAAGTGAGCTGTCGGGTTCGGGCTAGAGGTAGCTGCCCGGCCCCCGTCAGGGCCCGTGTGGGCCCCTTCGAAGGGCTTCACC
>JBBSTU010000042.1:0-22926 GCA_038235595.1 Actinomycetales bacterium
CCGCCGAGGGTGCCGACGAGTCAGGCACCGAGACTGCGGCGCAGGCCGGCACCCCCCCGGATGCCGCCCCCACCGCAGCCCCCGATGGGGCGCCCGCCGGGGCGGAGGACGCCGGCCCGACGGCAACCGAGGAGACCGGCGACTCCAGCCCGAGCCTCGATGCGGCCCGAACCGACGCCGAGTCTTCCAGCAAGCCGGTCGACCAGCCCGTCGACCAGCCCGTCCACCAGCCCGTCGCCCGGCCCGCAGCTCCGGCTGAGGCAGCCGACGAGGCGGAGGAAGCGACCACGAGTCGTGACTCGCTCATCACCGGGATGCCGGCCTGGAACCCCGACGCGGCGCCGGCAGCGGGTGCGCCCGGCTACGTCGAGCCCGACGAAGCCAACGAGCGGACGGTGCGACGCGCTGACCTTCAGGCCGATCCACTGGCCGACCACGAAGAGACCGACGAAGCGGACGCCGCTACCGTGCGCCGCTCCAGCCTGAAGCCGGAGTCCCTCCCGGGCCTCGGTGCCAGCAGCGACGCCCGCTCTGACTCCGGTCAAGACGGCGCCGACGGGAAGGACAACCCCCGATGACCGACACCCTGACTCCGATCCTGACGAAGTTCTGGGACGAGCCGCAGTCGTGGACGCTCGAGACGTATGAGCGTTACGACGGCTACAAGGCACTGCACAAGGCCCTCAAGATGGAGCCGGCGGCGGTGCTGAACGCCGTCAAGGACTCCAACATCCGCGGGCGCGGCGGCGCCGGCTTCCCGACCGGCATGAAGTGGTCGTTCATGAGCCCGCCCGACGGCGGCCCCCGCTACCTCGTCGTCAACGCCGACGAGTCAGAACCGGGGACCTGCAAGGACACCCCGCTGATGATGGCCAACCCGCACTCGCTCATCGAGGGGGTGGCCATCTCTTCGTACGCCATCGGGTGCGAGCACGCGTTCATCTACCTGCGCGGCGAGCTCGTCCATGTCTACCGCCGGCTGCTCGATGCGGTCGACGAGGCCCGGGCGGCCGGCTATCTCGGCGACGACGTCGGCGGCAAGGGTCTGAAGATCGAGATCACCGTTCACGCCGGCGCCGGCGCCTACATCTGTGGTGAGGAGACGGCGCTGCTCGACTCTCTCGAGGGTCGCCGTGGCCAGCCACGGCTCAAGCCGCCGTTCCCCGGGGCCGCCGGCCTCTACGCGCGGCCGACGTCGGTCAACAACGTCGAGTCGATCGCGTCCGTGCCGGGGATCATCCTCGAGGGTGCCGACTGGTTCAAGGGAATGGGCACCGAGAAGTCGACCGGCTTCGGCATCTTCAGCCTCTCTGGACACGTGGCCAACCCGGGACAGTTCGAGGCTCCCCTGGGCATCACCATGCGTGAGCTGATCGACCTCGCCGGCGGGATGCGCCAAGGACACCAGCTGAAGTTCTGGACCCCGGGCGGCAGCTCGACGCCGATCTTCACCGACGAGCACCTCGACGTGCCGCTCGACTTCGACGCGGTCGCGGCCGCCGGGTCGATGCTCGGCACCCGGGCGCTGCAGGTCTTCGACGAGACCGTCTCCGTGGTGCGCGCCGTCGCGCGCTGGACCGACTTCTACGCCCATGAGTCGTGCGGCAAGTGCACCCCGTGCCGCGAGGGCACCTGGTGGCTGCGTCAGATCATGGAGCGCATCGAGAACGGCGAAGGCACCCAGGACGACATCGACAAGCTGCTCGACATCTGCGACAACATCCTGGGTCGCAGCTTCTGCGCCTTGGGTGACGCGGCGACCAGCCCGATCACCTCGGCGATCCAGTACTTCCGTGAGGAGTTCGAGGCCGGTATGCACACCCCCGCCCACGTGCTCTTCCCGCCCGAGAAGTCGGTGCTCTTCGACATCGCGCCGGCGAGCTCCAGGGAGTCCACCGGAATGGCCAGTGGGATGGTGACCGCATGACCGTCACGAGCTCACCGACCTCCGGGGGCAAGGCTGTCGACCAGGGCGGCGACGCGCTGCCTCCGTCCCGCCCCGATGACGTCACGCTGAGCATCGACGGAGTCGAGGTCAGTGTTCCGAAGGGAACGCTGGTCATCCGGGCCGCCGAGACCGTCGGCATCGAGATTCCGCGGTTCTGCGACCACCCGCTCCTCGAGCCCGTCGGCGCCTGCCGTCAGTGTCTGGTCGAGGTGGCCATGCCCGACCGCGACGGAAACGTCCGGCCGATGCCGAAGCCACAGGCGTCGTGCACCATGGCGGTCTCGCCCGGCATGGTCGTCAAGACGCAGAACACGTCGGCGGTGGCTGACAAGGCGCAGCACGGCCAGATGGAGTTCCTCCTGATCAACCACCCCCTCGACTGCCCGGTGTGCGACAAGGGTGGTGAGTGCCCGCTCCAGAACCAGGCGATGAGCAACGGGCGGGCCGTCTCGCGGTTCGACGACGTCAAGCGCACCTACCCCAAGCCGATCAACATCAGCTCCCAGGTGCTGCTCGACCGGGAGCGGTGCATTCTCTGCGCTCGGTGCACGCGTTTCTCCGACCAGATCGCCGGTGACCCGTTCATCGCCCTCGTCGAGCGCGGCGCCCTCCAGCAGATCGGCATCTACGAGGAGAAGCCCTTCGAGAGCTACTTCTCGGGCAACACGGTGCAGATCTGCCCCGTCGGGGCTCTCACGGGCGCGGCCTACCGGTTCCGCTCGCGGCCCTTCGACCTGGTGTCGACGCCATCGGTCTGCGAGCACTGCGCGAGTGGGTGCTCGATGCGCACCGACCACCGTCGCGGCTTGGTGCTGCGCCGGATGGCGGCTCTCGACAACGACGTGAACGAGGAGTGGAACTGCGACAAGGGCCGCTGGGCCTTCACCTACGCGACCCAGCCCGACCGCATCGAGCTGCCGATGGTGCGTGACGCCGACGGCGAGCTCAAGGTCGTGGGCTGGCCCGAGGCTCTGGCGGCCGCGGCCGCCGGGCTATCCCGCGCCGCCGCCGCCGGGGTGCTCGTCGGTGGACGCGTCAGCACCGAGGACGCCTACGCCTACGGAAAGTTCGCGCGAGTAGTGCTCGGTACCAACGACATCGACTTCCGCGCGCGCCCGCACTCGCTCGAGGAGGTCGACTTCCTCGCCACTCACGTCGTGGCGACCGGCCCGGCCGGCAGTGCCACCAGCGCCGAGCGCGGTTCGGTGACCTACGCCGACCTCGAGGCGGCCAAGACGGTGCTGCTCGTCGGTTTCGAGCCCGAGGACGAGAGCCCGATCGTCTTCCTGCGCCTGCGCAAGGCCTTCCGACACCACCAGACCCGGATCTTCTCGGTCGGGTCGGTCCCCACCTGGGGCCTGAGCAAGATGGGCGGCACCCTGATCCCCGCTCTCCCTGGCCACGAGGCTGACGTGCTCGTCGACCTGGCCTCCACCGACCTTGGTCGGGCGGCCGATGAAGGTCTCGGCGAGGGCGGCATCGTGCTCGTCGGTGAGCGCCTGGCCACCTCCCCGGGTGCCCTGTCTGCGGCAGCCGACCTTGCGGCCGCCAAGGGCGCCCGCCTCGCGTGGGTGCCTCGCCGGGCCGGAGAGCGCGGTGCTCTCGAGTCCGGTGCCCTCGGCTCGCTGCTTCCCGGCGGACGACCGGTCTCCGACCAGGTCGCTCGTGGCGAGGTGGCGGCGGTGTGGGAGGTCGCTACCCTGCCCGACACCCCGGCCCGAGACACGGCCGGCATCATCGAAGCGGCCGCCACCGGCGAGATCGACGCCCTCGTGGTCGGCGGCGTCGACCCGGGTGACATCGGGTCGGCGCACTCGGTGGCCGCTCTCGAGCGGGCGTTCGTCGTCTCCCTCGAGCTGCGCGAGTCGCCGGTCACCGCGGTCGCCGATGTCGTGCTCCCGGTTGCGGCCCAGGCCGAGAAGGTCGGCTCGTACGTCAACTGGGAGGGCCGCGTACGTGAGTTCGAGCAGGCCGTGACCAGCAACGCAGTCAGCGACTATCGGGCGCTCGACATGCTCGCCAACGAGATGGGCTTCTTTCTCGAGACTCGCACCCAGCGTGAGATCCGCGCCCAGTTCGAGGCGCTCGGCGCCTGGGAAGGTCATCACGACGTCGTCCTCGACACGGCCAGCCTGCGAGCGGCCAAGGCCGCCGTCCTCAGCGACGTCGCCGGCGGTGAGCACCTGCTCGAGACCTGGCCCTCGCTGCTCGACGCCGGCCGGATGCAGGACGGTGAGCCGTTCCTGGCCGGCACCGCGCCGCGGGCCGTGGCCCGGTTGTCTCCCGTCAGCGCGGCTGCGTTGCAGGTGGCCGACGACGATCTCGTGACCGTGCACGGTCCGGCTGGGCGTGTCGCGCTCCCCGTGGCCGTCACCGAAGGCATGCTCGACGGTGTCGTCTGGCTGCCCACGAACGCCAAGGAGTGTGCGGTGCGCACCAGTCTCGGAGCCGATGCCGGTCATGTCGTCACCGTCACGAAGGGAGGATCGGCATGAGCCTGCACCTGCTCGTCGACCAGGCAATGGCCGCCCACCCGGCGGCATCCGGTCTGGTGGCAGCCCTGCCGGCCGCCACCGAGAACCCGTCTGCCGACTTCAGCGACACCCCGTGGTGGCTGGCCCTGCTCAAGGCAGTGGTCGTCTTCGTCTACCTCCTCGTCTCGACCCTGCTCGTCATCTGGTTCGAGCGCCGCGTGATCGGCCGCATGCAGCAGCGTCCGGGCCCGAACCGCAATGGTCCCTTCGGCCTGCTCCAGACCCTGGCCGACGGCGCGAAGTCGATGCTCAAGGAGGACATCACCCCCGACAAGGCCGACAAGCTCATCTACACCCTGGCGCCGCTCATCACGGCGACCATGGCGTTCGTCGCCTTCTCGATCATTCCGCTCGGTGGCACGGTGTCGATCTTCGGCCACACGACCCCGCTTCAGGTGACCGATGTGCCGGTCGCAGTGCTGCTGGTGCTCGCCGTCGCGTCGGTCGGCATCTACGGTGTCGTGCTGGCCGGTTGGAGCTCCGGCTCCACCTACCCTCTGCTCGGTGGGCTGCGGGCCACCGCCCAGATGATCTCGTACGAGATCGCCATGGGCCTCTCGCTCGTCGCGATCTTCCTCTACAGCGGATCCATGTCGACCTCGCAGATCGTGGCGGCCCAGAGCTCGCTCTGGTACATAGCGCCGGCGTTCTTCAGCTTCGCGGTCTACGTCATCACCATGGTCGGCGAGACCAACCGCCTTCCCTTCGACCTGGCCGAGGGTGAAGGCGAGCTGACCGGCGGGTTCCACACCGAGTACTCCTCGATGCGCTTCGCCATGTTCTTCCTGGGCGAGTACGTCAACATGTTCACCGTGTCGGCCCTGGCCACGACGATGTTCCTCGGCGGCTGGAAGGCGCCACCGTTCATCGCCGCCATCAACGACGGCATGTTCAACGGGGGCTGGTGGGGTTTGCTGTGGTTCACGGGCAAGATGTGGAGCTTCCTGTTCGTCTTCGTCTGGCTGCGTGGCTCGCTGCCTCGAACGCGGTACGACCAGTTCATGCGCTTCGGATGGAAGTTCCTCATCCCGATCACGCTCGCCTGGGTCGTGGCGGTTGCGTTCATCCGTGGAGCCCAGCTCGGCTTCCTCGGTGACAGCCGTATCCAGCTCTTCGGCCGGTTCGAGATCGGCGTCGCCACGCTGACCATCGTGGGAGTGGTGGCCGTCATCGCCCTCGCGGGGGCGTGGATCTGGGACGACAAGCGCGCGGCCCGGCTCGAGGCCGCTGACGTGGCCCCCCCCGACGAGATCGACCCGTTCGCGGGTGGCTACCCCGTGCCGCCACTCCCGGGCCAGCGCCTGCGTGAGCCCAGCGGTCAACCCGGCACCCTGATCGAAACCGCACCGGGCTCCAAAGAGCCGGTGCTCTCGGGCAGCAGCTCGACCGGCAGCAGTTCTACCGGCGGCGGCACCACCGTCGTCAAGGAGGAAACCCATGGCTGACGACGCCGCCGGCTCAGCCGGCAAGGACGTCCAGAAGAGCGACCCGAGCGGCTTTCAGCGCGACGACGACGCGGCTCCTGGCCTGTTCGCCTCGGTCGCCGGGTTCGGGGTGTCTTTCTCGACCATGTTCCGCAAGGTCGCCACCGAGGAGTATCCCGAGAAGCCCCGCCCTACCGCGCCGCGCTTCCACGGTCGACACCAGCTGAACCGGCATCCCGACGGGCTCGAGAGGTGCATCGGCTGTGAGCTCTGCGCCTGGGCCTGTCCGGCTGATGCCATCTTCGTCGAGGGCGCCGACAACGACGACACGCCGGTCGAGCAGGGCGGGACCGGCCGGTTCTCGCCCGGGGAGCGCTACGGCCGCGTCTACCAGATCAACTACCTGCGCTGCATCTTCTGCGGGCTCTGCATCGAGGCGTGCCCGACGCGAGCCCTCACGATGACGAACTTCTACGAGCTCGCCGACAACGACCGTGGAAAGCTCATCTTCACCAAGGACCAGCTGCTTGCGCCCCTGCAGGAGGGCATGCTTCCGCCGCCCTTCCCGATGGCCGAGGGTCTTGAGGAACGGGACTACTACCAGGGCAAGGTCGCCAGCGCCACCGATGGCCAGCGCGAGTACGTCGACGCCCACGCCGCTGACCTCGGGGACGACCCCGATGGCGACTTCGGTGGGCAGGGCGGCGGCAACCCCGACGCACCCGGTAACGTCGGCGCGCACGCACCCGGCCGACACGACGTGTCGCACACCGAGAACCCGACCGCAGCCAACACCAGAGAGGGGGCCGGCCTGTGACCTCCACCGCCGAAGCCGTCGGCTTCTGGCTGCTCGCGCCCCTCGCGGTTGTCGCCTCGCTGGGGCTGCTCTTCGCCCGCAAGGCCGTTCACGCCGCGATGAGCATTGCCCTGGTCATGATCATCATCGGCATCTTCTACATCATGCAGAAGGCCGACTTCCTCGGCGTGGTTCAGGTGTTCGTCTACACCGGCGCCGTGATGATGCTCTTCCTGTTCGTGCTCATGCTGGTCGGCGTCGACTCCTCCGACTCGATCGTCGAGACGATCAAGGGGCAACGCTGGGCCTCGCTCGTGCTGGTCGTCGGGCTCGTCGGGGTGCTGCTGTCGCTGGTCGGTTCCGTCGTCTTCGACGAGCAGAAGGTGCAGGCCGGCCTCGACAAGGTGGTCGCGACCAACACCGAGACGGGCAACATCACGGGCATGGCCGAGCTGATCTTCGGCCCCTACGTCTGGATCTTCGAGGTCACCTCGGCCCTGCTCATCACTGCGGCCCTCGGCGCGATGGTGCTCGCCCACCGCGAGCGCCTCAGCCCCAAGGTCACCCAGGCCCAGTGGGCCGCGCGTCGCATCAAGGCCAACAAGAACGTGGCCGGTCTTCCCGCCCCCGGCGTCTACGCGCGCCACAACGCGGTCGACACCCCGGCCCTGCTACCCGACGGCAGCCCCAGCGACCTGTCGGTCTCCCGCGTTCTCGTGGCCCGTGACCAGGTGGCCACGACCGACGGGATCAGAGACGTCGAAAGACACCTCGAGCGCGAGATCGAAGAGGGCAGCGCCCGATGAGCCCCATGTACTACGTCTACCTGTCCATCCTGCTGTTCTCGGTGGGCGCGGCCACGGTTCTGCTCCGTCGTAACGCGATCATCGTCTTCATGGGAGTCGAGCTGATGCTCAACGCCTCCAACCTCTCGCTCGTGACCTTCTCGCGGATGTACGGCCAGCTCGACGGACAGGTGATGGCCCTGTTCATCATGGTCGTGGCCGCCGCCGAGGTCGTCGTGGGGCTCGCCATCATCATGGCGATCTTCCGTGCCCGCCGGTCGGCCTCGGTCGACGACGCCAACCTGCTGAAGCTGTAAGGAGCGCCGGGCATGCAATCTGGCATGGAGACACTGGCCACACTGGCCAACGGGGCGGGCACGTATGCCGCCGGAGTCGTGACCCACGACGGTGAGGCGCACGCGGCCACCGGCTTCACCTCCTACGCGTGGCTGCTCGTCGCGCTGCCCCTCGTGGGCGCAGCCGTGCTGCTGCTCGGGGGCCGGCGCACCGACAAGTTGGGGCCGCTGCTCGCGACGGCGCTCTCGTGGGGGGCCTTCCTGGTAGGCGCGATCCTGTTTATCGGGATGCTGGGCCGCGACGACGGCGACCGGCCCAAGAGCGTGCACCTGTTCGACTGGGTGGCCGGGGGCTCGTTCAACGTCAGCGCCGGGATGCTGCTCGACCAGCTGTCGCTGGTCTTCGTGCTGCTCATCACCTTCGTCGGGTCGCTGATCCACGTCTACTCCCTGGGCTACATGGAGCACGACCCCGACAAGCGACGGTTCTTCGCCTACCTCAACCTCTTCGTGGCCGCGATGCTGCTGCTCGTGCTGGCCGACAGCTACCTGCTGCTCTACGTCGGCTGGGAAGGCGTCGGGCTTGCCTCGTACCTGCTCATCGGGTTCTGGCACTACAACCCCGCGTTCGCGACGGCCGGCAACAAGGCCTTCGTCATGAACCGGGTCGGTGACCTGGGCCTGTCGATCGCCATCTTCATCATGTTCTTCCACTTCGGCGGCGTCGACTTCTCGACGGTCTTCGCCGGGGCCGAGGCCGTGAACGGTGTCAACCAGGGCTTTATGACCGCCATCGGGTTGATGCTGCTGCTCGCCGCGTGCGGCAAGTCGGCGCAGTTCCCGTTGCAGGCCTGGCTCGGCGACGCCATGGCTGGTCCGACACCCGTGTCGGCGCTGATCCACGCGGCCACCATGGTCACGGCCGGCGTCTACCTCGTGGTGCGCTCGGCCCCGATCTTCGAAGCGACACCCGACGCCCAGACGGTCGTGGTCATCGTGGGCGCCATCACCCTGCTCTTCGGTGCCGTCGTCGGTTGCGCCAAGGACGACATCAAGAAGGCACTGGCCGCCTCGACGATGAGCCAGATCGGGTACATGATGCTGGCGGCCGGGCTCGGCCCGGTCGGCTACGCCTTCGCGATCGCCCACCTGCTCACCCACGGCTTCTTCAAGGCCGGGATGTTCCTCGGCGCCGGCTCGGTCATGCACGCCATGGACAACCAGGTCGACATGCGGCGGTTCGGCGGCCTGTTCTCGTTGACCAAGATCACCGCGGTCACCTTCGGTGTCGGCTGGCTGGCCATCATCGGTTTCCCTGGGCTGTCCGGCTTCTTCACCAAGGACAAGATCATCGAGGCCGCTTTCATCGGGGAGGGTTGGCGCCCGTGGGTCTTCGGCCTGGCCGCCCTCATCGGTGCGGGTGTCACCGCGTTCTACATGTCGCGGCTCTACTTCATGACCTTCCTCGGCAAGAAGCGATGGACCGACGACGTTCACCCTCACGAGTCGCCGCTCACCATGACGATCCCCATGATGGTGCTCTCGCTCGGCTCCGGGTTCCTCGGTCTTCTGCTCGTCCCGACCGGCTTCATCACCGGCTGGCTCAACCCGGCTTTCGGTATCGCCGAGACGGCTGAGGAGCACCCGGTGGTGGCGCCCATCATCATCACGCTGGTCACGCTTCTGCTGATCGTGGCCGGTGTGGGGTTGGCGTACCTGCGCTACATCCGAGACGACGTTCCGGTCGTGGCGCCGACGGGCAGCCTGGTCACCCAGGCCGCCCGCCAAGACCTCTACCAAGACCAGATCAACGAGGGACTCTTCATGCGGCCCGGCGTGCACCTGACCCGATCGCTCGTCTTCGCCGACAGCAAGGGGGTCGACGGCGCGGCCGGCGGCCTCGCGGCCATGGTCGGCGGCAGTTCCTCCCGGCTGCGCAAGCTGCAGAACGGTTTCGCACGCTCGTACGCCCTGACGATGCTCGCCGGTGTCGTTGCCATCCTCGGTGCACTGTGGGTGATTTCCTGATGACCGAAATGTCCTCCGTCCCCTGGCTGACGATCATGGGCCTGATCCCACTCGTGGGTTCGCTCGTGGTCGCCTTCGCCCCGGGTTCGGCGCTCATGGCCAAACGCCTGGCACTCGGGTTCTCCCTCGCCACGCTCGTGGTCGGCATCGTCGCGGCGCTCCAGTTCCAGATCAACTCGCCCAAGCAGTTCCAGCTGGGGGAGCAGGCCTCCTGGATTCCCCAGTTCGGCGTCAGCTACTCGCTCGGCGTCGACGGCATCGCGCTCGTGCTCATCCTCATGTCCCTCGTGCTCACCCCGATCTGCCTGATCGCGGCCTGGAACGATGTGGAGGAGGAGACGGCGGAGGCGGGCGGGGCTCGCAACGTCAAGACCTACTTCGCGCTCCTGCTGGTGCTCGAGACGTTCATGGTCGGTGTGTTCGCCGCCACCGACGTCTTCTTGTTCTACGCCTTCTTCGAGGCGATGCTCATCCCGATCTACTTCCTGATCGGCCGCTTCGGCGGGGCCCGTCGCCAGTACGCCGCCATGAAGTTCCTGCTCTTCTCGCTGGCCGGCGGGCTCGTCATGCTCGTTGCGGTCATCGCCCTCTACCTGCAGGGCCCCGGTGGCAGTGACGGCTTCCTCATCGAGCGCCTCACCGGTCTGTCGATGGATCCCACCACCGAACGGCTGCTCTTCGTCGGCTTCTTCGTCGCCTTCGCCATCAAGGCGCCGATGGTGCCTTTCCACACCTGGCTGCCGGATGCCGCCACCGAGTCAACCCCAGCGACGGCCACGTTGCTCGTCGGTGTGCTCGACAAGGTCGGCACCTTCGGGATGATCCGCTTCTGCCTCCAGCTCTTCCCCGAGGCGAGCCACTGGGCCACGCCGGTCGTGGTGGTGCTCGCGGTCATCTCCGTGATCTACGGGGCCTTGCTCGCCATCGGGCAGACCGACATGATGCGACTGATCTCCTACACCTCGGTGAGCCACTTCGGCTTCATCGTTCTGGGCATCTTCGCGTTCACCAACGTCGGCAGTGCGGGGTCGACCCTCTACATGGTCAACCACGGCTTCTCGACGGCTGCGTTGTTCCTGTTCGCTGCCATGCTGGTGCACCGCAGGGGCAGCAAACGCATCCCCGACTACGGTGGCTGGCAGAGTGTCACTCCCGCCCTCGGCGGCATCTTCCTGATCGCTGCCATGTCGGCCCTGGCGCTACCAGGACTCTCGACCTTCGTCTCCGAGTTCCTCGTGCTCGTCGGCACGTTCCCGACCCGGCCGGCTGCTGCGGTGATCGCCACGTCGGGCATCATCCTGGCCGCGCTCTACATGCTGCTGATGTACAAGAAGATCATGACCGGTCCGCCACCCGGCGACCTGATCGGTGAACGGGCTCTGGCCCGGCTCACCGCGGAGGAACAGGCGCAGCCCGAGCACGCCCGCCGGTCACTGGTGCGCGACCTCTCGACGCGAGAGAAGCTGCTGGCGACCCCGCTCATCGCGGTCATCCTCGTGCTCGGCTTCTACCCGAACCTGGCCCTGAACCCCATCAACCCGGCCGTCGACAAGTCGCTGTCGCACGTGCTCACGCCTGCCACCGGCAACGCCGCGGCCGAAGGGAGCTCGAAGTGACTTCCGTCGCCCCACAGGGGCTGCAGGCTGCCTTTCAGCAGTCGACCATCGACTACCTGGCGGTTCTGCCGTTGCTGATCGTCTTCGGCGTGGCCATCGTCGGGGTGCTGGTCGAGGCCTTCGTGCCGCGCGACCGACGCCACCTGGTGCAGGTCGGCCTTGCGGTCGTCGGGCTGCTCGCGGCGTTCGTGGCGGTCATCGTGGCCGCCAAGCACCAGGGCCTGACCATGGGGATCACCGACGGGGCCAGTGACCGTCGCCTGTTCGCCCTCGCCATTGATGGTCCAGCCCTGTTCATGCAGGGCACGATCCTGCTGCTCGGAGTGCTCGGCGTGCTGACGATGGCCGAGCGTCTCGGTGGGGTCGGGCCCGATGCCTTCACCCCGAGTGGTGCCTCGACCCCGGGGTCGCCGTTCGAGACGAATGCCTCACGGGCGGGTGCCCTCACCTCCGAGGTCTTCCCGCTGACAATGTTCGCGATCTTCGGGATGATTCTCTTTCCCACGACCAACGACCTCATCGGCATGTTCGTCGCACTCGAGGTGCTCTCGCTTCCGCTGTACATCCTCAGTGGTCTGGCCCGGCGGCGGCGTCTGCTGTCGCAGGAGGCCTCGCTCAAGTACTTCCTCCTCGGAGCGTTCAGCTCGGCGTTCTTCCTGTTCGGCAGCGCGCTGTTGTACGGGTACTCCGGCTCGTTCGTGCTCGGTGACATCAGCAAGGCGATCTCGACGGGTCCGATCGAGATGAACGGTCTGCTCGTGCCCGGGGCCTTCCTCGTCTTTGTGGGGCTGCTCTTCAAGGTGGCGGCCGTTCCCTTCCACGCGTGGACCCCCGACGTCTACCAAGGTGCCCCGACCCCCGTCACCGGTTTCATGGCGGCCTGCACGAAGGCTGCGGCCTTCGGCGCCATCCTTCGTCTCGCGTACGTGGGTCTCGACACCGGGCGCTGGGAATGGACCAACGCACTGGTGGTCATCGCCCTGCTCACCATGGTCGTCGGTTCGGTGCTGTCGGTGACGCAGACCGACATGAAGCGACTGCTCGCCTACTCCTCCATCGCCCACGCGGGCTTCGTGCTGGTCGGGGTGCTCGCTTTCGACAGCAAGGGCGTGGGGGCGGTGCTCTTCTACGTGGCCACCTACGGCTTCGCGATCATCGCTGCGTTCGCCATCGTCTCCCTGGTTCGCCAGAACGGCGGTGAGGCGACGCATCTGTCGCAATGGGCGGGTCTGGGCAAGCGCTACCCGCTCGTGGCGGGGGCCTTCGCCTTCTTGATGCTCGCCTTCGCGGGAATTCCGGCCACCTCGGGCTTCATGGCAAAGTTCGCAGTGTTCTCGGCCGCGGTCGGAACCGGGGGGGCTACCGGCACGGTGCTGGTGGTTGTCGGTGTGCTCTGCAGCGCGATCACGGTGTTCGTCTACGCTCGCGTCATCGTGCTGATGTACTTCGGTGACCCACCCGGCGACACCGGAAACGCCGACAACGCGGTCGAGGTGGTGGTTCCTTCGGTCACCACCACGTTCTCCATCGCCATCGGCACCGTGATCACCCTCGCCCTCGGCGTGGTTCCTTCGGCCCTGCTCGACCTCGCCGACCGGGCCTCCCAGTTCGTGCGTTGACGCACGCCGGCACAGGTACTCGATGACGACGCACGCCACCCCGGCTGTTCTGGCCGTGCCCGGGGCCACCCCCCAGCTGACGGCGCGGCTGCAGGATGGGCTCGCCCAGGTCGACGCGCTCCTGCGGGAGGTTGTCGACCACGAAGACCCGTTCATTGCCGGGGCGTCGGCCCACCTCGTGGAAGCAGGCGGCAAACGGTTCCGGCCGCTGCTCACCCTGCTGGCCGCAGAGGTCGGTGAGGGCATCAACGACCAGGTCGTGCGTGCCGCCGCCGGTGTTGAGCTGACCCACCTCGCCTCGCTCTACCACGACGACGTCATGGACGAAGCGAGTGTTCGCCGGGGGGTCGTCTCGGTCAACCGGGCCTACGACAACTCGACCGCGATCCTGGTGGGCGACCTGCTGTTCGGCAAGGCGTCCGAGCTGGTGGCGGGTCTCGGGGCCGAGGCGGTGCTCATCCAGGCGCAGGCGTTCGTGCGGTTGTGCTCGGGCCAGATTCGCGATGACCGACCGTGCCCGGAGGGCGTGGACCCAGTCGACTACTACCTCGACGTGCTGGCCGACAAGACGGGCGTGCTCATCGCGACCGCCGGCCGCTACGGCACCATGTTCAGCGGAGCCTCACCGCAGACCGTCGAGATCCTGCGTGGGTATGGCGAGAAGGTGGGGATCGCCTTCCAGCTCGCCGACGACCTCATCGACGTGTCCTCAGACGCCGAAGCGATGGGCAAGGAGCCGGGGACCGACCTGCGCGAGGGTGTCGACACGCTGGTGGTGCTGCGGGCCAGGGCGATCGCCGACCCGTCGGTGCCAGCAGACGCTCGCCTGCTCGAGCTGCTGGACAGAGACCTCAGTGACGACGACGACGGCGTCGCCGAGGCACTGTCGCTGCTCCGCTCCCACCGCGCCCTCACCCTGGCTGCCGAGGAGACCGAAGGGGTGGCCCGCGAAGCCCAGGCCCTGCTGGACCCCCTTCCCGACAGCGACGCCAAGGCCGCGCTGCGCAGCCTGGCCCTATCGGTCGTGCAGCGCACCGGTTGACCTGACGCAGAGCATGCGTAGGGTGCGGAACATGTCCTCTGGTGCCACCGGGTCGGTGGTGGGTCGTCTCAACGCGGCCACGGCCCTGCTGCCTGCGCCCCTGGCCGTGGTCGACCTCGATGCCTTCGACCGCAACGCCGACACGTTGGTCGGGCGAGCGCACGGGCATCCGATCCGGGTGGCCACCAAGTCGCTGCGCAGCCGCCCTCTCATCGAGCGAGCCCTGGGCCGTGCGGGTTTCGAGGGGTTGATGTGCTACTCCGTGCGCGAGGCCCTCTGGTGGGCCCGGTCGGGGCACGACAACATCATGGTGGCCTACCCGAGTGTCGACGTCTCGGCTCTCACCGCTCTGGCCGGTGACGAGACCCTGACGACCGCTGTGACGGTGATGATCGACAGCATCGAGCACGTCGACTTCCTGGCTCGCGAGGTCGCGGGCCATGAGGGTCTGCGCGTCGCGGTCGACGTCGATGCCTCGTTGCGCGTGGCGGGGGCCCACCTCGGTGTGCGCCGCTCACCGACGCGAACACCCGGCGAGGTCGAGACCGTCATCAGACGAGCGCTCGAGCGCGGCCTGCAGGTGGTCGGGCTGATGTTCTACGATGCGCAGATCGCCGGGCTGCCCGACTCGTCGATCGCCGTGCGTCGGGTGAAGGCCTGGTCTGACCAGGACCTCCGAGACCGGCGCACGCAGGTGGTCAGCGCAGCGCGAGCGCTCACGCAGCTCGACTTCGTCAACGGGGGAGGCACCGGCAGCCTCCAGGTCACCGGAAGGGACCCGTCGCTGACTGAGCTGGCGGCGGGATCGGGCCTCTATGCCCCGACCCTCTTCGACGGCTACGACGGCCTTGACCTCGTGCCGGCCGCCTTCTTCGCGACGCCGGTCGTGCGCCGGCCTGCCGAGGGGGTGGTCACGACCTACGGCGGTGGCTACGTCGCCTCCGGCCCTCCGGGGTGGTCCCGGGTGGCCACGCCGGTCGACGGTCAGGGCCTGGCCCTGACCAAGACCGAGGGAACCGGCGAGGTGCAGACTCCACTGCGGGGCAGGGCCGGCGACCAGCTCTCGCTCGGCGACCGCGTCTGGTTCCGCCACGCCAAGGCCGGCGAGCTGGCCGAACGGTTCACCGAGTTCGCTCTGCTCTGCGGTGACGAGGTCGTCGGAGCCGCCGCCACCTATCGCGGTGAAGGACAGTGCTTTGGCTGAGCTGAGCCGTGGGGTCGACTGGAGCAACTGGGCCGGTACCGAGCAGGCTCGGCTCGCGAGTCTGGCGCGGGTGCGCAGCGAGGCCGAGGTGGTGGCTGCGGTGCGGCGCGCGGGGCGCAGCGGCTTACGCGTCAAGGCGATCGGGGCAGGCCACTCGTTCACGGGGGTGGCGGTCACCGACGGGGTGGGGCTCGATCTCGGCGCCCTGTCTGGTGTCACGACCATCGACCCCACGCGTGGCGAGGTGACCGTGCGGGCCGGTACGCCGTTGCGGGTGCTGGGCGATGAGCTCGAGCAGCTCGGCCTGGCGTTGCCCAACCTGGGCGATATCGACGAGCAGAGCATCGCCGGGGCGACGGCCACCGGAACGCACGGTACCGGGCTGGGGCTCCCCGGCCTCTCGGCCGGCATCCGGGGCTTGCGGATCGTGCTGGCCGACGGGTCGGTGGTCGAGTGCTCGGAGACGGCCGAACCCGACCTGTTCCAGGCTGCCCGGCTGGGGCTCGGAGCCCTTGGCGTCGTGACCGAGCTGACGGTGGCGGTGGTGCCCGCCTTCCTGCTCCACGCCGTCGAGAGACCCGAGCCGATGAGCGAGCTGCTCGGTCACCTCGACGAGATCGCCGAGGCCAACGACCACTTCGAGTTCTACTGGTTCCCGCACACCGACCGCGCCCTGACGAAGCGCAACAACCGGGTCGCTGCGGGCACTGCGGCGGTTCCCCGGAAAGCGTGGCGACGGCGTCTCGACGACGATCTGCTGAGCAACAGGGTGTTCGAGCTGACCAACCGGGTTGCGACCAGTCTGCCGCGAACGACCAAGGGCATCAACGCGGTCGCCGCTCGGGCACTGAGCGCGAGGCAGTTCACCGAACGGTCGCACCAGGTGTTCGTGTCGTCCCGCAAGGTGCGGTTCGTGGAGTCGGAGTGGTCCTTTCCCCGGCACGCTCTGCGCGACGTGCTGCTCGAGCTGCGCGACTGGGTCGACACCCACGACGAGCGGATCTCCTTCCCGGTCGAGTGCCGGGTGGCCGCCGCTGACGACGTGTGGCTCTCGACCGCTCATGAACGCGAGAGCTGCTACGTGGCGATCCACCAGTACCACCGCCAGGTGCGCGGAGACTACTTTGCGGCGTTCGAGGCGATCGCGATCAACCATCACGGTCGGCCGCACTGGGGCAAGATCCACACCCGGGGAGCCGCCTACCTGCAGGGCGCGTACCCCCGTTTCGACGACTTCGTGGCGGTGCGGCACCGGGTCGACCCGCAGCGACGGTTCGACAACCCCTACCTGCGCCGCGTTCTCGGCGACTGACCCCTCAGCTCGGCCGACCCCGACGGCCATGGACCGTATCACCGGGCCCAGTCCAACCCTCCTAGGTGCAAGCACCAGACACGAACGGGGGCCATCATGATCGACCTGACGCTCTGTCCCGAGTGCGGGGCACCAGCAGAGGTTACGGACCGAGGGGTGTTGGAGAGTACTGACGGCCCGATCGAGCACGCTCGGGTGGTGTGTGCGCGCCGACACCGGTTCCTGATGCCCGTGGAGGGCCTCACCCGGGGTCGGCCGCCGGCCCTCAGCCAGCCGGCCGTGTCATCGAGAGCACGTCGAGGGCCTCGTCGAGCTGCTGCTCGGTGAGGGCTCCGCTCTTGAGGTGACCGTGCTCGATGACGACCTCGCGAATGGTGCGTCGCTCCTTGACCGCCTGTTTGACGACCGCGGAGGCCGCCTCGTAACCGATGTAGCGGTTGAGCGGGGTGACGATGCTCGGCGAGCTCTCGGCCAGCTCGCGCGCGTGGTCGACCTCGGCGATGATGCCGTCGACGCAGCGGTCGGCCAGCAGCCGCGCGCACGATGCGAGCAGGGTGATCGACTCGAGCACGTTCTTGGCCATCACCGGCAGCATGACGTTGAGCTCGAAGTTGCCGGCCGCGCCGGCGGTGGTGATGGTGACGTCGTTGCCGATCACCTGGGCGCACGCCATCAGGGTCGCCTCGGCGATCACGGGGTTGACCTTGCCCGGCATGATGCTCGAGCCGGGCTGCAGGTCGGGAAGGTGGATCTCGCCGAGCCCGGTGCGCGGTCCGGAGCTCATCCAGCGCAGGTCGTTGCAGATCTTCGTCAGGCTCACGGCCACCACCTTGACCGCGCCGGAGAGCTCGACCACGGCATCCTGGGCCGACTGCGCCTCGAAGTGGTCGCTTGCCTCGCGGAAGTTGGTGCCGGTCGCCGATGAGACCTTCGCGATGACCGCCGCTGCGAAGCCCGGGGCGGCGTTGAGCCCGGTACCGGCCGCGGTACCCCCGAGGGGCAGCTCGCGGGTGGCGTCGGCGGCGGCCCGCACGCGGGCCGAGCCCAGCTCGACCTGTCGACGGTAGCCGCCGAACTCCTGGCCGAGGGTCACCGGTACGGCATCCATCAGGTGGGTACGGCCGGCCTTGACGACGTCGGCGAACTCGGTCTGCTTGCTCGCCAGCGACCCGGCCAGGTGGTCGAGGGCCGGGGCGAGGTCGTCGAGGGCAGCCAGGGTGGCCGCGATGCGCAGGGCGCTGGGGAAGGTGTCATTGCTCGACTGGCCGGCATTGACGTGGTCGTTGGGGTGCACCTCGAGATCGGTGGCGAGGTGGGCGAGTCGGGCCACGACCTCGTTGACGTTCATGTTCGTCGAGGTGCCGGACCCGGTCTGGAACACGTCGATCGGGAACTGGTCGTCATGCTCGCCGTCGGCCACCTCGGACGCTGCGGCGGCGATGGCCCGCGCCAGGTCGGGCGCCACCACCCCGAGCTCGCTGTTGACCTCGGCGGCGGCGGCCTTGAGCCGGGCCAGCGCGTGCACCACGCCGGCCGGGACCGGCATCCCACTGATGGGGAAGTTCTCGACCGCCCGGGCGGTCTGGGCCCCCCACAGGGCGGCGGCGGGCACCTGCACCTCACCCATCGAGTCGTGCTCGGTGCGGAACTGGGGCTGGGCCGACGCGGCTTGCTCGCTCATGCCCCCATCATGCCTCGCGGCGTCGGGCAGGATCACCTCGGGCACGGCGCACCTGGCGCTCGCGGTGACACCGGTGAGCTCGGTCAGCGGGGGCAGGCCTCGACCGGCACGGCGGCTCGTCGCGAGGCCCGCACCCCGACAAGCGAGTCGACGGTCAGCACGACCAGCGCGACCCACACGATGCCGAAGCCGATCCAGCGCTCGCGCGGCATGTGCTCGCCGAGGAACAGCACGGCGCAGAGCAGCTGCATCACCGGGGTGATGAACTGGAGCAGCCCGATCGTCACGAGGGGGATGCGGCGGGCGGCGGCCGCGAAAAAGAGCAGGGGAATCGCTGTGGCGATGCCCGAGCCGACCAGCAGCGCCGTGTGCACGCCTCCGTGCTGACCGAACGCGAGACCGCCGGCGTGGTTGACCACGATGAGCACCACCACGGCGACCGGGGCCAGCACCACGGTCTCGATGGTGAGCCCGTGCAGCGCCTCGAGGGTGGCGCCGACCTTCTTCTTGATCAGGCCGTAGGTCGCGAACGAGATGGCGAGGGTCAGGGCCACCACGGGCACCTTGCCGCCCACGACGCCGAGGTACACGCCGGCGATGACGCCGACGCCAACGGCGGCCCACTGCAGCACGCGCAGCCGTTCGCCGAGCACCACCACGCCCAGCGCGACGGTCACGAGGGGGTTGAGGAAGTAGCCGAGGGCGGCGTCGCTGGTGTTGCCCGAGGTCACGGCCGCCACGTAGACGGTCCAGTTGACGGCCAGGAAGATCGCGGCGACGGTGATGCCGGCGATGAGCTTCGGGCGTCGCAGCATCGGTCGGACCCAGGCGAAGTCCCGCCGAAAGACGAGCACGATCGCGCAGAAGAGCAGGGTCCACAGGATGCGGTGGGCCAGGATCTCCCACGCGCCAGCCGGCTTCAGGGCGTCGAAGTAGAGCGGGAACAGGCCCCAGAGGCCGTAGGCGGCGAACCCGAACAGCGCGCCCTTTCCCACCTCGTTCGCACCTGGCGCACCTGGCGCACCTGGCGCACCTGGCGCAGAGGCGGTGGCCGTGGCCGTGGCGTCGCGGGCGGTCACGCTCCCACGGTCCAGGTGTCCCTCCCGGCGAGCAGGGCGTCGATGTCGGCGTCCGTGACCGTGCCGGTGCGAGAGGCCGCGATCTGCTCACGCAGCCCGTCGTCGTAGGTGGGGCGTTGCACGTCGCGGAACACGCCCATCGGCACGTGGCCCAGGTCGGGGCTGTCGAGCCGAGAGAGCGCGAAAGCAGCAGAGGGGTCGTCGGCGCCCGGGTCGTGCACCACGATCCGGGTCGGGTCGGCCGCGGCCCGCGGCACGAACGAAAGCGAACCCCGGCCATCGCGCACGACGACGTTCTCGCCGGCGCCCACCTGCTCACCGTCGACGAGGTGCAGGATGCGGGCGGCGGCCTCAGTGCGGTCCTTCAGCACGTCGAACACCCCGTCGTTGAAGATCGGGCAGTTCTGGTAGATCTCGACGAGCGCCGAACCGCGGTGCTCGGCAGCGGCGCGCAGCACTCCGGTGAGGTGCTGGCGGTCGGAGTCCATGGTGCGGGCCACGAAGGTCGCCTCGGCGCCCAGCGCGAGGGAGACGGGGTTGAAGGGCCGGTCGACCGACCCGAGCGGTGAGCTCTTCGTGACCTGCCCGACGTGCGAGGTGGGGGAGTACTGGCCCTTGGTCAGGCCGTAGATCTCGTTGTTGAACAACAAGATCTTGAGGTTGACGTTGCGGCGCAGGGCGTGGATCAGGTGGTTGCCGCCGATCGACAGGGCATCACCGTCGCCGGTGATGACCCACACCGAGAGGTCGGGCCGGGTCGAGGCGAGGCCGGTGGCGATCGCGGGCGCCCGGCCATGGATGGAGTGCATCCCGTAGGTGTCGAGGTAGTACGGGAAGCGCGAGCTGCACCCGATGCCCGAGACGAACACAATGTTCTCGCGCTTGAGGCCCAGCTCGGGAAGGAAGCTCTGCACCGCGGCGAGAATCACATAGTCACCGCAGCCGGGGCACCAGCGCACCTCCTGGTCGGAGGTGAAGTCCCTCTTCGTGAGGGCCACGTCGTCGCCGAGCCGTGGCACGCCCGCCGTGCCAGTGCTGCCAGTGCTGCCAGTGCTGCCAGTGCTGCCATTGACGTCTGGTGAGCGGAGCGGCATCCCCAGTTCGGTGGTCATGTGGCGGACTCCTTCAGGGGCTCGTTCGATACGGACGCCACGGCGGCGGTGATGACGTCGGCGAGCTCGCCCGACTGGAAGGGCAGGCCGCGCACGGAGGTGTGCGACTCGACGTCGACGAGGTACTTCGCCCGGAGCAGCATCGCAAGCTGCCCGAGGTTCATCTCGGGCACGATGACGCGCTCGTAGGCGCGCAGCACCTCGCCCGTGTTGGCCGGGAACGGGTTGAGGTGGCGCAGGTGGGCCTGTGCCACCTTCACGCCGCCGGCCCGAGCCACACGCACGGCGGCGGCGATGGGGCCGTACGTCGAGCCCCAGCCGAGCACCAGCACCCCGGCGTCACCCGTCGGGTCGTCGACCGAGAGCGGGGCGACGGTGTCGGCGATGCCGTCGATCTTCGCCTGACGAAGTCGGGTCATGTGGTCGTGGTTGTCGGGGTCGTAGGAGATGTTGCCGGTGATGTCGGCCTTCTCGATACCGCCCACGCGGTGCTCGAGGCCGGGAGTGCCGGGGATGGCCCATGGCCGCGCGAGGGTGGCGGGATCACGCAGGTAGGGGTGGAAGACCGGTTTCCCCTTGGCGTCGACGCCATTCGGCTCGGTGGCGAACTCGACGGAGATGTCGGGCAGCTCGCTCGTCTTGGGCAGCTTCCACGGTTCGGAACCGTTGGCCAGGTAGCCGTCGGACAGCACGATCACCGGGGTGCGGTAGGTCGTCGCGATACGCACCGCCTCGACGGCGATGTCGAAGCAGTCGGAGGGGGTCGAGGGCGCCACCACGGCGACCGGCGACTCGCCGTTTCGCCCGAAGAGCGCCTGCAGCAGGTCGGCCTGCTCGGTCTTGGTCGGCAGGCCGGTGGAAGGGCCGCCGCGTTGGATGTCGCACACGACGAGCGGCAGCTCGAGCGACACGGCCAGGCCGATCGTCTCGGCCTTGAGCGCGAGGCCCGGGCCGGAGGTGGTGGTCACGCCGAGGGCGCCACCGAAACTGGCGCCGAGGGCGGCACCCACGCCGGCGATCTCGTCTTCGGCCTGCATCGTCGCGACGCCGTAGCGCTTGAGCCCCGCAAGGGTGTGCAGGATGTCGGATGCCGGGGTGATCGGGTAGCTGCCGAGAAAGAGGGGGAGGCCGGCGCGGTGCGCGGCGGCGACCAGGCCCAGCGAGAGCGCGACGTTGCCGGTGACGTTGCGGTAGGTTCCGGCATCCATCGTCGCCGGCGCGACCTCGTAGGAGACGGAGAAGTCCTCGGTGGTCTCGCCGTAGCTGAACCCGGCTCGCAACGCGGTGAGGTTGGCCTCGAGGATGTCGGGCTTGTCGGCGAACTTGCTCTTGAGGAAGGCTTCCGTGCCCTCGGTCGGGCGGGTGTAGAGCCAGGAGAGCAGCCCGAGCGCGAACATGTTCTTCGCGCGTTCCTTCTCCTTACGGGTCAGCTCGGTGAACGAGGCCAGGGCCTCCACCGCGATCGAGGTGAGGGCGACCGGGTGCACGTGAAATGACTCGAGCGACCCGTCGTCGAGCGGGCTGATCGTGTAGCCGACCTTCGTGAGGTTGCGCTTGCTGAACTCGTCGGTGTTGACGATGATCGTGGCACCCCGCGGCAGGTCGCCGAGGTTGGCCTTGAGGGCGGCGGGGTTCATCGCAACGAGCACGTCGGGGGCATCGCCCGGTGTGAGCACGTTGTGGTCGGCGAAGTGCAGCTGGAAGCTCGACACACCGGGCAGAGTGCCCTGGGGGGCGCGGATCTCGGCCGGGAAGTTCGGCAGCGTCGACAGGTCGTTGCCGAGCAGCGCCGTCTCGGAGGTGAACCGGTCGCCGGTGAGCTGCATGCCGTCGCCAGAGTCACCGGCGAAGCGAATGACCACGCGATCGAGCTGCTGGACCAGTTTGGTGCTCATGCGATGCGACGCCCTCGAACTTCCGACCGATTCACTGATGTGCCGACTTGTCGACTTGCCGATGTGAGGCTCGCTCGGCGATTCACGGCTGATTCCCTGCCTCATAGCCCGCAACGCAGGCACTTTCCATGGTATTCCGTGTCGGTGCTCGCCTCGTGGAGGCTGTCACCTCGTGGACAAGGAGCACCCACAAGATGTGGGTCAGGATCGGTGCGACCAGGCTGGTCTTCGCTGCACTGGTGCTGCGTTGACAGCGAAGTACGCGATCAGGCCGATGCTTATGGATGCCGGACGGGCCCATCCGCCAACGGGGGCGGGGAGAAAGCCGAAGCTGAGCAGCGTCAACACCACGCAGGGAAGAGGCGTCACGATCTTTCCCGAGCTCGGTGCGACGCTCTGACTGCCCAGCGCGGCCGCGGTCTGGCTGCCACTGAAAAGGGCCAACGCGGCGAGTGCTCCGGTCGCGCTGGTAGCCAGCACGGCCGTGGCGGAACGAGGCGAAGGCTGCCGACCCTCGCGTGCTTCGAACCCGACCTCAGATGCCTGCTGGTAGTC
>JBBSTU010000043.1:0-22590 GCA_038235595.1 Actinomycetales bacterium
CGCGCGACCGCCACCGATCTCGCCGCCCTGCTCGACACCAACTCGGGGGCCACCAGCTACCACCTGCGCAAGCTCGAGGCAGTGGGCCTGGTGCGCGACACCGGCGACGGTCAGGGCAAACGGCGACTGTGGGAGCCGACCCCTGACCGCTCATCGTGGCAGCCGAGCGACGTCGAGGGTGACGTTGACAGCGAGACCGCCCTCGGCTGGCTGACCCGTGACTACGCCCACCACTTCAGCGAACAGTACGACCGCTGGCTCGATGTCGCGACCACCTGGCCGGCTCCGTGGCAGGACGCCTGCGGCTCGGATGACGCCTCGGTGCTCGTCACGACGGAGGCGCTGGAGGCTCTTCGGTCCGAGATGGCGCAGCTGGTGCAGCGCTACCGACGGGTCGGGCAGGGCAACCCGTCGGCCCGGCGCGTCGCCGTCTACACCTTCGCCTACCCCATCGACCTGGACCGCCCCCCACAGACCCGCTAGCCCACCCAGTCGAGTGGCCACTTTCGTACAGGGATCGACCGTACGAGAGTGGCCACTCGACTGGGTTCGTTGGTCGAGTGGCCACTTTCGTACAGGGGCGCTGGGCTACTCGGCTGGAGCGGTGATCTCGTCGAGGACCACGAGGTCTTCGGCCGACGGTTCCCAGGACCCGGCGTCGACGTTGAGCCGCACCTGCTCGACCTTCGTGGCCCCGGCAATGACCGAGGCGACCCCGGGCTGGGCCGCGAGGCCGCCGATGGCCACGTCGATCATGCGGATGCCGCGCTCGGCGGCGTAAGCCTCGAGCCGGCCGAGCGTGTCCCAGTCGGCCTCGGCGAGGCGACCGTCCTGACCGGCCAGCCGGGTACCTTCTGGGGCGGGCTCCCCTCGGCGGTACTTGCCGGTCAGCAGCCCGGACGCCAGCGGGAAGAAGGGCAGCAGCCCGACTCCGACGTGCTCGCAGGCGGGCACGACCTCCTCCTCCACCTCGCGTTCGAGCAGGGAGTACTCGTTCTGTGCCGAGATGAACCGCTCGGTGCCGGCCGCGCGCGCGGTCCAGTCGGCGTCGACGACCTGCCAACCCGTGAAGTTGCTGCTGCCCAGATAGCGCACCTTGCCCTCCCGCACCAGCTCGCCCAGGGCGGCCAGGGTCTCCTCGATCGGGGTGAGCGGGTCGGGTCGGTGCATCTGGTAGAGGTCGATCCAGTCGGTGCCGAGACGCCGCAGGCTGGCCTCGACGGCCTTGCGGATGTAGCGCCGTGAGCCACGCACCCCCCAGTCGGGCCCGTTGCTGCCCTGCATGTCCATGCCGAACTTGGTGGCGACCACGACGTTCTCGCGCTCGGAGCCGAGCGCAACGCCGAGAAGCTCCTCGCTGGCCCCGACGCCGTAGATGTCGGCTGTGTCGAAGAGCGTCACGCCCGACTCGAGGGCTTGGCGCACGACCGCCGTCGTGGCGTCCTGGTCGAGACGCCGCCCGAAGTTGTTGCAGCCCAAGCCCACCGCCGAGACCGTGAGGCCGCTGTCGCCGAGCTGTCGATACGTCATGCCTGCAGAAGTCGTCACGGGTCCAACGTACTTCGCTGACCGGGGCCCTGGTGGCCGGCCACCCGGCCAACTGGTGGCTCCCGTCGCTGGATGACATGGTGAGCCCAGCCAATGGACATCGACACGGAGGAAGCATCATGAACCGGTTGCAGGGGCACGTCGCGGTCATCACCGGGGGTGCCAGCGGGATCGGCCAGGCAACCGCGAACCTCTTCGCCGCCGAAGGCGCTGCGGCCGTCATCGGTGACCTGGCCGAACAGGACGCGGCAGCAGCGGCAGCAGCGATCTCCGCCGCGGGCGGCCGCGCGGTCGGGGTGGCGGTGGACGTCACCGACGAGGCGTCGCTGGCCGCCCTCATCGAGACCGCCGTCACGCAGTTCGGCCGTCTCGACGTCATGTGCAACCACGTCGGTGGCAGCAACCCCCAAAAGGACCTCGACGTGGTGGGCCTCGACCTCGACGAGTTCGACCGCACCATGAACCTCAACGTGCGCAGCACCGTGCTGGGCTGCCGGCTCGCGATCCCCCACCTCATCGAGGCCGGCGGGGGCTCGATCATCAACACCGCCTCGGTCGGCGGCCTTTCGGGCGACTTCACCCAGACCGCGTACGGCACCGCCAAGGCGGCCGTACTGCGTCTGACCCAGTACGTCGCCACCCAGTACGGCCACGAGCGGATTCGCTGCAACGCGATCGTGCCTGGCGCGGTCATGACCCCGGCCCTGCGAGACAACCTCCCCGCCGAGATGATCGAGGGGATTCGCCGACACAACGCCCTGCCCTTCATCGGTGAGCCCGACGACCTCGCGAACGCCATGCTCTTCCTGGCCTCGCCCGAGTCTCGCTACATCACCGGGCAGGCGCTGGTCGTCGACGGAGGCATGAGCAGCCACAGCACGATCGCCGAGATCCGCCGTCCGTCGTAGCCGTCCGTCGACGCCACGGGGGCGCCGACACCGGCGCCACCGTGGATCACCTCAGTTGCCTTCAACGAAGACCGCGACGGTGCGCGCCGGCACCATGACGCTCGAGGTCGCCGCGTCGTACGCCGAGGTCTTGACGAGGGCATCCGAACCACTCGCCTGAACCGGGCTGAGGGTCAGCGGGCCCGAGAGTCCGTCGACCTTCTGGGTGACGGCCTGCGGGGTGGCGTTGAAGACCACCACGACCCCGCGCAGTGACGGGTCGACGTCGGCGCCCACCGTGTCGTCGATGCGCATCACGACCACGCCAGGCTGGGCATCGCTAGTGCCGGATGCCGGGAACGAGACCTTCGTATTGATCGCCTCAGCAGAGCCGAGCCGGAACAACGGCGAGCTGAAGCGCAGCCGCAGCAGGTCCTGGCTCGCCGCGCTGGCCGTCTGCACGTCGGCCGCCGACGGCTTGAGCGCCGGGTTGGCCAGCAGGGGCAACATGTACGGCCACTTGGCGGCGTTCTGCTCCTCCGGCGGCAGTCCGTGGCCGAAGCCGTTGTCGGCGCCGGTCCAGTCGAGCCGGTTGAACCAGTCGCCGCTGTCGTAGGAGTCACGGTTCAGCGACTTGCTGCGCAGCAGGTCGGCTCCGGCGTGCCAGAACGACGGAGTCTGCGAGAGCGCAGTCGTGGCCAGCGAGAGCGTGTTCATGCGCACCCGGTCGCTCATCGACGTCGCCACGGGCAGCTTGTAGGTGAGGGAGTCGAACAGCGTCTCGTTGTCGTGGGCGTCGACGTAGCTGACCACCTCGTCGGGCTGGTCGGCGTAACCGGCCGGCTGGCCGTTGTAGTCGACCTGGGTGCCGTTGACGACCTCACCACTGCCCTGGCTGCGGAAGGTGAACGAGCGCAGGTTGCCCGCCAGCCCGAGCTGCACCAGGTCGGTGTCGTGGGCCAGTCGCGTTGCCGCGTCGGCGTTGACGGGGTCACCGGCCGTGTTCACCGCGCCATTGTCGTCGGTCGACTCCCCGGAGCCGTAACCCTGCACCCGGGGGTCCTCGTCGAACGGCCCGCCACCACGCACGGCGTCGCGGAGCCGGTCACTGAAGGTGCCGATGCCGGTGCCGCCGAGCTGACCCTGCGTGGCCTGGGTGAACAAGGCGTTGTCGGCGACCTCGCCGAAGTTCCAGCCCTCGCCGTAGAGGTACACCGACTTTCCGTCGACGCCGTCCTTCTTCAGGGTCAGCCCGTCGAGGGCGGCTCGCACCGCCAGCATGTTGGCCTTGCTGGCGTGTCCCATCAGGTCGAAGCGGAAGCCGTCGACCCGGTAGTTGCGCGCCCACGACACCACCGAGTCGACCATCATCTTCTGGCCCATCGCGTGCTCGGTGGCGACGTTCTGGCAGCAGGTCGAGGTCTCGACCGCGCCGGTCGCGTTCAAGCGGTGGTAGTAGCCGGGCACCACCTGGTCGAGCACCGACTTGTCGTCCTGACCGGAGGCGGCCGTGTGGTTGAACACCTGGTCGAGCACGACCCGCAGGCCGTCCTGGTGCAGGGACCCCACCATGGTGCGGAACTCGGCCACCCGCGACCCGCCGTCGGCCGCTCTGGCGCTCGAAGCGTACGAGCCGTCGGGCACGCTCCAGTGGTAGGGGTCGTAGCCCCAGTTGAAGGCGTCGTTGCTCGCCACCGCAGTGATGCACTTCTGCTGCTCGGTGCTGTCAGGGGCGTACGAGGCAAGATCGCAGTCGGGAGTCTGCTGCTTGGAGGGGTTCTCCTCGATCGAGGCGATGTCGAAGCTGGGCAACAGGTGAACCGTGTTCAGGCCTGCCTTGGCCAACGACTTCAGGTGCGCCCGCCCGTCGCCGTTCTCGGCGAAGGCGAGGTAGCTGCCGCGCACCTTGGCGGGAACCTTCGCGTCGCTCATCGAGTAGTCGCGGATGTGCAGCTCGTAGATGGTGGAGTCGACCGACTGAGCGAGGGCCGGAGCCGGGGTGGTCTTCCACACCGAGGGCATGTAGGCGGCATCCTTGAGGTCGACGGCCACCGACTTCGTGGAGTTCAGCGTCAGGGCAACGGAGCTCGGGTCGGTGACCCGGTTGCGTTCGACCTTGCCGGTGGTCGGGGCGTACACCTTCAGCTCGTAGAGGTACCGGGCGTTCTTCGTCGCGCCCGGCCGGGTCACCGACCAGGACCCGTCGCTGGATCGCTTCATCGGGGTGCGGGTTGCGAAGCTGCTCGCGTGAGAGCCGGCCGGCCAGGTGAGCAGGTCGACCGTCTGCGCCGTCGGCGCCCACAGCCGGAACCCGACCTTGCCGCCAGCGAAGGCGACGCCGTAGGAGCCTACGGCGGCCTTCGCGGCGTACAGGCTGTCGAGCGCGATCGCGGTCTGGGCCCCGCTGGCATCGAGCAGAAGTCCGGCATCATCGAACAGACCGACCGCTACCTGCCCCTTGAGGATCTCTCCCATCGACCGGGCCGTCTTACGGTCGACACGCAGCGCCACGTAGCCCTTGAGCTCGGGGTGCTCGGCGACGAGGGCTGCCGGCAGCCCGGCGGGGTCACGGGTCAGGTCGGCGACCGAGCCTCCCGTCACGGCTTCGGCATCGAGACCGAGGCCGCCCTTGGCGGACCACTGGAGGCGCCACGTCAGCGTTCGCACGTCGACACCCGCCGGGATGCCGCTGGCCGGCCAGGCCACGAGGTTCTTCGAGACGATGTAGGCCTTGGCCTTGCTGAGGTCGGGCGCTGCGCCCGCCTTGGAGGTCTTCACGGTCACCTCATGAGTGGAGAGACGGTAGCTGATGGTCGTGAGCACGCCGGCCGCCGGGACGGTGAACGCCACGTTGTCGGCAGGGTACGACTCGTCGAAGGTCAGGCCGTGGGCGACCTTGAACTCGTAGCTGCCCGCGGGGATCTGGTCGCTGCTCCACACGTAGGTGCCGTCGCCGTCAGGGTCCTGCAGCCACGAGCGCATGCATTCAGGCTGCCAGTCGCCCGCGCAGCCGAGCTCGCTCTGAAAGCTGCCAGGAGCCGTCAGGATCGGGTTCTGGAGGTCGCTGGTGACCCAGTGTGTGCGGTGGTCGTAGTAGAAGGTGACCGGTGAACCGGTGGCGGTGTAGGCGATGTTCGCCCCGCCGGATGCGCCGCCGACGCCGTAGCTCTCGTCCCAGCTCTTGTTGATCGCGGCCTTGTACTCGTAGTCACCGGCCGGGATCGTGTACGTGCCCTTCCAGATATCGTCCTTCACGTCGCGAACCAGCTGAGCCTGCGTGCAGTCGGGCTGCCAGTCGGCGGAGCACCCCATCTCGGAGTTATGGGTGCCCGGCACGGAGACGTTTTCGGGCTGCACCACCGGGCCGGTCGGCGTGCCGCCGTCGCCACCCCCGGCGGTGGTCGGCTCGCCCACAACGCCGTAGCTGGACGTGGCCGAGACGCGTCCGAAGGCGTCCTTGGCGACTATCCGGTACTCGACGATCGAGTTCTTGGCCAGACCGCTGACGTCATGGAACACGCGGTAGGGCGCGTTGTCGTCGGTGCCGATCGGAGTCCAGGCGCTGGTACCGGCGGTGCGATAGAGGAAGGTCACCTCGCTGAAGGCGTTGGCCGGAACGGCCGCGCGGATCTCGGCCCGTCCGCCGACGACCGACCCGGCGCTCGGCGTCACGGGGTAGACCGTGCTGGCCGGGCCCCGGTTCATCGTGGCGTAGGCGCGGTAGGCGCGAACGGTGAGGGGCGGAACCGTCACCGTGACCCGGCCGGCGCCGTCGGTGACCAGCGGCTTGCCGCCCCCGAGGATCGGGATGAGGAAGTCGTCGTTGCCGTAAGTCGAGAACGTCGCCGTCTTCGGTGTCGTGGCATTGTTGGCGACCACGACGTACTCACGCTTGGCGGCCTTGTCGATGCGTGAGAAGGCGTAGATGCCGGCGCTGTCGGAGGCGTAGCGGTGCACCTGGGCGCCGTCGGAGAGTGCCGGGTACTTCGTGCGCAGAGCCGAGAGAGCTTTGATCTGGCGGTAGAGCGGTGCGCTGGTGTCGTAGTGCTCGCCGGTGCCGGCCGGCGCGTTGCTGCCGACGATCGGGTCAGCGGCGTACGAGGGCGTGCGGGTGGCGAACATGTCCTGACGGGCGGTCTTGTCGCCGCCAGAACCGGTGAAGCCCTGTTCGTCGCCGTAGTAGACGACCGGCTGCCCACGGCTGAGGAACATCAGCGACGTGGCGAGCTGGTCACGCGTCAGCAGGTCGTCGCCGGCGTAGCCGGCGCCCTTCAGCATCATGGCGACCCGGCCCATGTCGTGGTTGCCGAGGAAGGTCGGCAGCTCGTAGGCGTTGGAGTCGGTGTCGGTGTAGTAGTCGTCGCCGGCGAACAGGTCGCGCACCCCGGTGGTGGCCTTGCTCTGGGCGAACCCGAGCGCGGCCCCCTGGAAGCCGAAGTCGAGGGTTGCCGGCAGCTTTCCGGCCGTCGTGAACGTGCTGGTGTAGGCGGGGTTGCCGTCGTAGACCTCACCGAACATGAAGAAGTTCTTGCGACCGATCGCCTGGGCGTGGTTCAGGATCTCGGGCCCGAACGACTGCCAGAACTGGAGGTTGACGTGCTTGACGGTGTCGATGCGGAAGCCGTCGATACCGAAGTCGACCCACTGCTTGTAGATCTCGCCCATGCCCTTGACGACCTCGGGCCGCTCCGTGAACAGGTCGTCGAGCCCGACGAAGTCGCCGTACGTCGAGCTCTCGCCGGCGAAGGTCGAGTCGCCGCGGTTGTGGTACATGGTCGGGTCGTTGAGCCAGGCCGGCACCTTGACTTCTCTGTCGGCCGCGGTGGGGAACACCGGCTGGTACGGGAAGGAGGTGTTCGCGTCGAGCGCCGGGAACGCCGAGGTACCCGCGACGGCAGCGTCGTCGAACACGTTGCCCGCAGCATCCTGGTAGGGCTTGGTCTCCTTCGAGACGTAGCCGTGCTGACCGCCCTGGTAGTCGATGACGTCGGCGGTGTGGTTGGTGATGATGTCGAAGTAGACCTTCATCCCCTTGGCGTGCGCCGCGTCGATGAGCGCCTTCATCTCGGCGTTGCTGCCCAGGTGCGGGTCGATCTGGGTGAAGTCGGTGATCCAGTAGCCGTGGTAGCCCGCGCTGGCGTCGGAGCCGACACCCTGCACCGGGCGGTTCTTGAACGAGGGAGTGAGCCAGATGGCGGTCGTGCCCAGGCCCTTGATGTAGTCGAGCTTCTGCTGAACGCCCTTGAGGTCACCCCCGTGGTAGAACCCGCTGTCGGTGGGGTCGAAGCCGGTCTCGAGCCGGCTGCCGGTGAGGCCGCCCTCGTCGTTGGCGGTGTCGCCGTTGGCGAACCGGTCGGCCATCAGGAAGTAGAAGCGCTCGCGGGTGGCGCCGGTGCGCAGCGAGGGAGCCGCGAGCTTGCGGTCGGCGGCCGTGGCTTGGCCCGGCTGGTCGACCGGGAGGTCGGTCGGCTCGACCGTGATCGCGTGGGTCTTGTCGTCGTAGCCGAACCGCAACGTCGCCGCGGTCGGGAGCACGAGGGCGTAGTTGGCCCCCGCCTTGCCGTAGCTCTCGTTCCAGGAATGGTCGATGGCGACCTTGAACTCGTAGGAGCCCGCGGGCACCGAGAAGGTCGCCGTGTAGGCAGTCATGCCCGGCGCCAGCGCCAGGTCGGTCGCCGCGCAGTCGGGCTGCCAGTCGTCAGAGCACCCCAGCTCGTTCTGCAGCGAGCCCGCGATGGTCGCCGTGCGAGGAGCGTCGGCCGCTGCCACCACCGCCGCGGCCGCGCCGGCGATGGGCGCGGCGACGACGGGCGCGGCGACGACGGGCGCGGCGACGACGGGCGCGGCGACGACGGGAACAGTGAGGACGGCGCCGGCGAGAGCTGCAACCAGGGCCGGCACCCCGGCGGCGGAGAAGATGGATCGGCGACGCATGCGGCACTCCTTCGTGACGGGCCGTGCGGACGCTCCCGAACTCGGGTACCGACGACACCGCGAAACCTAGCGAAGACCCACGACAACACGCCAGGGGCGGCTGCAAACTTTTTCAGATGAGAGGACGATACTTGCGAGCGGTGGAACGGACTGGACCGTCGTCGAGCTAGTTGGCCTCGGGACCGGAGCGGTCGGGGTCGGCGGTATCGGCCACTGTCGCGCCGTTCGCGGCCACGAGCACCCGCACGGCCGAGGGGAAGTCGGCGACGCGGCTCAGCGTGACATGCGGGTTGCGGTGGTCGACGTGCTCGGGCCAACCGGGGCCGCCGATGACCACCGCCAACGGCCAGTCGACCGTCTGAAGACCGTCCCAGAGCGGCTCCCGGTGTCGCCGCGCCAGCGACGCCCACAGGAAGAGCACCCGGGGCTTGGTCTGAACGAGGGCGTCGATGAGCGACTCGGTCGGCAGCCGGGGGCCGAGGAACAAGGTGGCGACCGACTGCCCGGCGAGCCCGGCCTCGAGCGCCAGCAACGGCAGGTGGTGCAGCTCGTTGTCGGCGTTGGCGAGCACCACGGGAGGCCCGACGACCCGGAGCCGTTGGGCTCGCGAGACCCCACGGAGCTCGGTCTGCAGCAGCTCGCTCGCCAGGTGCTCGACCTCGATGCCCACACCACCGTCGGCCCAGAGCTCGCCGATGCGGCTCAGGGCCGGAACGAAGATCTCACTCCACGCGTCGGCCACCGAGTGCTGACGCAGGCTCTGGCGATAGAGGGTTGACAACCCTTGCCCGTCGAGTGCGGTGGCGGTCGAGACGATCGAGTCGATCATCCGCACCTCGGGCGACATGCCGTCGGGTGTCGTCGCTGCGGACTGCGGGCGCAGCGGGCGCGCCGCCGTACTCACGGGCGAAGCGGACCACGGGGCCAAGTCTGCATCGTTGCGCATGGGCCCAGAGCCCGTCTCTGACCCTTGGAGCCGTTGGGCCACCGCTTCGTCGTCCATCTCGTCGAGCGCGGCGGCGGCCGCTTGTGCCGGGATGCCGTGAGCCGTCAGTCGCGCCATGAGCATCACCCGGCGGATGTCGGTCTCGGAGTAGCGACGATGACGGCCGTCGGTGCGGCTGGTGGGGCCGATGCCGTGTCGACGGTCCCAGGAGCGCAGCGTGGAGGCGGACACCCCTAGTCGCTCGGCCACCGCCCCGACCGGCCAGGCGAGCTCTGGGAGTGCGGAACGTCGTCGGGGGCTGCGCTGCGGCGCTGGCTCCTCATCACTCATCAACCACATCCAGTGTCGGGTTCAGCCGCGGGGCGATCAGATTGTTCGCTCGCCAACGGGCGTGATCTCGGCGACATTTCAAGCATAGGCGGGTCCGAGCTCTTGTGCGTTGCGTAATTTCTGCGTAAGTTTGGCGTCACGTCACACCGGCGTCCCCCACGCAGTACAACCGGAGGAACCATGAGCACCGTCACCCGCCTCCCCCGCCCCATCCTCGACAACTACGCCTGGCAGCAGCAGGGCCTGTGCCGAGGCCGCGACGTCGAGCAGTTCTTCACCGACGACCCCGACCAAGGCCGCCGGGCCCGCAATGACCAGACGGAGGCGGCCAAGGCGGTCTGTGCCTCGTGCCCGGTGGTGGCTCGCTGCCTGCAGCACGCTCTCAGCGTTCCGGAGCCCTTCGGCATCTGGGGCGGCACCACGGCGCCCGAACGCGCCAGGATGCTGTGGAGCGTCGCCGGCTGACCCAGCCCGCAACAGCCCCGTGTCGTAGCCCCCAGGATGCCGTAGCCCCCAGGATGCCGTAGCCCCCGGGACCGAGGAGGGTGCCCCACCTCCGATCGCCCCCGCAGCTCGGCTCTCTTTCAAGCCTTTCCCCCAGACAGCCCCGGCCCGATTGCTGCCCCCTTCGGCCGGGGCTGTCGCCCGCCCCGACGCCCCCTGCCCTTTCCAGCGTGTCTGGTCAGGGGCCCTCGGGACGAACCGCCAGAGCCAGCGTGGCCGCGGTCGGCAGGGCGGCAAGCACCGCTCCGTCGACGAGCAGCTTGGCCCCGCGAAGACCCGCACCGATGACGACAGGCCCGGCGTCGACGACCGCCTCGTCAACCAGCACCGGCCAGTCCGGCGGCAGGCCGATGGGCGTGATACCACCGCTCTGCATGCCGGTGAGCTGTTCGACCCGGCCCTGGTCGGCGAACGAGATCTTGCGCGCTCCCAGATGGAGGCGCACCACCTTGTTGATGTCGACGCGATCGGTCGCCAGCACGAGAACAGCGGCGATCGTGGACACCTCGCCCCGCCGGGCCTCGACGACGACACAGTTCGCGGAGGCGTCGGGCGATACGTCGTAGGCGGCGCAGAACGCGGCCGTGTCGGCCAGACCCGGATCAATCGCAGCCACCCGTACGGCGTCGGGGTCAGGTAGCCCCGCCAGCGCCCGAGCCACCGACGTCGTCAGGAGCCCGGGGTGGTCGGCAGGGGGCAGCCAGGTCAGGTTTCCTTCAGCGCTCGGCACGACCCAACCGTATGCCGACGACGACGACGACAGCACGCGGCACCCGGTCGGGCCCGGCGCCAGGACCGTCGCAGGTCAGCGGCGCGGCAGCGACCGCGCGATGTGAGCCACCACGGTGGCGGCCGGAACAGCGGTGGCATCGCGCCACCCGGTGCCCGCCCACAGTGCGAGCAGCTCGGGCTCGTCGGTGGCGGCCGCGGCCCGGCGCAGCGGCACGGTCACGTGATGCACCTCGGGGTAGGCCGCCGGCGCCGACGGGCCGTACTGGCGAACGAAGTCGGTCGTCAGGGCCCGGGCCCATCGACCGGAGAACGCCCGCGTCACGGTGGTGGTGGTGAGCGCGGGGTCGGTGAGCGCCCGACGGTAGGCCAGACTCGTCCCCGCCTCCGGCGTCAGCAGGAAGGCGGTGCCGAGCTGCACGGCATCGGCCCCCGCGCCAACCAGGGCCGCTGCACCCTCGGCGGTGGCGATGCCGCCGGCAGCGATCAACGGCAGCCGGGTCAAGGGCCGCACCGCGGCAACGAGCTCGGCCAGGCTGCCGTCGGGAGGACGCTTGACCGGGTCGAGCGTGCCCCGGTGGCCGCCGGCATCCGGCCCCTGTAGGCAGAGCGCGTCTGCACCGGCCGCGATGGCGGCCGTCGCCTCGTCCTGGTCGGTCACGGTCACCACGGTCTCGATGCCCGCCCGGGAGAGCTCGGAGAACACTGCGCCGCCGGGCAGCCCGAAGGTGAACGACACCACCGGCACGCGCTCACGCACCACGAGGTCGAGCTGACGCTCCCAGTCGTCGGGCCCGCCCCGGCCGGGCTCGGGCAGCAGCAGCCCCCGTCGGGCGGCCTCGCCGGCGAGCGCGTCACGGTAGGCGGCCACGGCCTGGACCCGCTCCTGACCCGAGAGACCGCGCGGACCCGCGGACCGGTAGGTGTTCACCTGCTCGGGCACGAAGAGGTTGACCCCGAAGGGTCGAGAGCTGGCGTCCCACACGTCGGCGATCTGACGGGCGAGGCCTTCGGCGGTCAGGTACCCGCCCGCCAGGAAACCAAGCCCACCGGCCTCGCCAACCGCGGCCACGAGCTCGGCCGTCGACGGGCCACCCGCCATGGGGGCGGCAACCACGGGCACAGTGAGCTCGGCGATGACCATCCGTCGACGCTACTCCTCCGCGGTCACCACGACGCGGCGCGCGACCCACGCCTGGCCACAACCCGGATGCCGTCGAGTCGCCCGAAGGGCGCCGGTACCGGCTACGACGAGCGGCGGCCGACGAACAGCTCGAGGGCGACGCCGTCGGGGTCGGTGAAGCTGACCGCAACTCCGTAGTCGGCCTCGACCGGACCGGAGTGCTCGATCCCGAGCTTGTCGAGGTGTTGCGCCCACGTCGCGAGCTCGTCGCGGTCGACCACGGCGAACCCGATGTGGTCAAGCCCTACGGCGACCGGGTCGAAACCCGCACCCGACCGGTCGTGCTCGGTCAGCCCGAGGTTGGTGCCTCCCGGCAGGGCGAACACCTGCCTCCGGAACGGGCCGTCGTTCATGCTCGCAACCGGCGGCAACCCCCAGAGCGCGGTGTAGAACGGCACGCTGACGGCGAGGTCGGTGACGGTGAGGGCGACGTGGTCGAATCCGGTGATGGTAGGCATGGCCCCAGTCTCACCCACGGGGTCACCGCGCGCGCACCACCCTGCCCTCGTCCCAGACCGGTTCGGTCGACTCGTAGACCTTGCCGTCGGCGCCGAACACGAGATAACGGTCGAAGCTGCGGGCGAACCAGCGGTCGTGGGTGACGGCGACGACGGTGCCGTCGAACCGCTCGAGCCCCTCCTCGAGGGCCTCGGCCGACTGCAGGTCGAGGTTGTCGGTGGGCTCGTCGAGGAGCAGCATCGTGGCTCCTGACAGCTCGAGCAGCAGAATCTGGAACCGGGCCTGCTGTCCACCGGAGAGCGACTCGAAGGTCTGCTCCCCCGACCGAGCCAGCTCGTAGCGGTCCAGCGCCTTGGCGGCCTCCTCGCGAGGCTTGCCGTCGCGGTGCTCGTCACCGCGGTGCAGCACCTCGAGGAGGGTGCGCCCGGTCAGGGTCGGGTGCTCGTGCGTCTGGGCGAACCAGCCGGGTCGCACGCGCGAACCGAGCCGCACCAGACCAGAGTGCTCGACCGGGTCAGGTCGCACGTCACCCACCGGCTGGTGCTCACGGTCGGGGTCGGTGCCCCCACCGGCGAGCAGTCGCAGGAAGTGCGACTTGCCCGAACCGTTGCTGCCCAGGATGGCGACCCGTTCGCCGTACCAGACCTCGAGGTCGAACGGCCTCATCAGGCCGGTCAGCTCCAGGCCGGTCGCGATGACGGCCCGTTTGGCCGTGCGCCCGCCGGTCAGACGCATCTTGACCTTCTGGGTCATCGGCGTCTCCTCGGGCGGGCCCGCCTCGACGAACTTCGCGAGGCGGGTCTGAGCCGCCTGGTAGCGCGAGGCCATGCCGTCGTTGTACTTCGCCTTGACCTTGAGCATCTGCACGAGCGCCTTGATCTTGACGTGCTCCTCATCCCAACGTCGGCGCAGCTCTTCGAGCCGGCTGTTGCGGTCGTCACGGGCCTGGGCGTAGGTGGCGAAGCGGCCGGGGTGCACCCAGAGGTTGGCGCCGGCGCCTCCCGGCTCGAGCGTGGCCACCCGGGTGGCCCCCCGGCCGAGCAGCTCGCGGTCATGGCTGATGAACAGCACCGTCTTGGGCGAGGCCACGAGCGCCTCCTCGAGCCAGCGCTTGGTCGGCACGTCGAGGTAGTTGTCGGGCTCGTCGAGCAGCAGCACCTCCTCGGGGCCGCGAAGCAGCGCCTCGAGCACAAGACGTTTCTGCTCGCCGCCCGACAGGGTCGTCACCTTTCGCCACTGCGCCTGGTCGTAGGGAATCCCGAACGCGGCCATGGTGACCTTGTCCCAGAGCGTCTCCTGCTCGTAACCGCCGGCCTCGCCCCATTCGACGAGGGCGTGGGCGTAGTCCATCTGGTCGGCCTCGGACTCGCGCTCCATCATGTTCGCCTCGGTGCGGTCGATCTCCTCGGCGGCTTCGCGGATCCGGGCCGGCGCCACCGACACCAGCAGGTCGCGAACCGTCGACTCGTCGCGCAGCTGGCCGACGAACTGGCGCATCACCCCGAGCCCGCCAGAACGGGTGACGGCGCCCTCATGCGCGGCGAGGTCACCCGCGACGATGCGCGTCAGGGTGGTCTTGCCGGTGCCGTTGGGCCCGATGAGGGCCACCTTGGCACCGTCGCCGACCCGCAGGGAGACGTCGTTGAGCAGCGGCCGCCCGTCGGGGAGGCTGAACGAGACGGAGTTGATGTCGAGGTGTCCCACGAGGGTCAAGCCTGACGCATGCGCAAGGCCCGCGTCACGCGGTTAAACCCGGTAGAGAGGCCGTCGCGTCGGCCGTGGTCACGACCACTTCCACGAGCCGGTGATCTCACCGAAGGCGCTCAGCGCACTCGCTGCGTCGTCCTGCGACGAGCTGAGGGTCAACAGGTACACCTTCCCGTCGCGCGCCATCGCGTACGAGCGAGCGGTGATGCGCACACCCTTCTGCTCGAACTTGGTGGTGAAACCCTTCGCGGTGACCCCTGCGATCTGCACGTCGTCGGCGTCACCTACCTCGCGGTCAGCACTTGCCATCTGGCTGCGGCCCTTGTCGAGCTCCTGCTCGACCACGGCGGCGTCGCCGGAGGTCGTGATGACGACCAGGTTGTTGCTGAACTTCGAGACCTTCTTCGACGAGAGCAGCACGAGGTCGAGACCGGTGATGCCGGTGCCGGCCTGGTCGGTCGCCTCACCCCAACCGGCGGGCGCGGTGACCGAGTAGGCGCCGCTGCGGCTCGTGACCACACCGCCCGGCAGCGTCGTGCCGGCCCCGGTTCCGGTGTCGCTTCCACTGCTCGGGATGGGGCTGGAAGCAGCAGTGGGCCGGCTCGATGACGGGCCGCCGTCGCTGCTCGGCTTCTCGCTGGTACCGCAGCCGATGAGTACGAGGGCGGCGGTCAGCATGGCCGTCGAGAGGGTCCGAACAGGGCGACGGGTCATGCCGACGATCCAATCACAGCCGGGTCGGTGCCCCGCCCACGGAGGAGGACGTGGAGGAGGAAGTGGAGATGGCGGTGGAGGTGCCATCAAGGCCGACCGGCCGGCCGAGCTGGCTGACGTGGCGTCGGGCCCGGGTCTCCTCACTGCGAAGGGCGAGCTCGCTGTCGCTCGGGTAGACCACCTCCTCGAGGCTGAGGCCCAGGGCCGGCACCACCAGGGCGCCGCCACCGCGCAGCTCGCCTCCCGAGCCACCGCGCACACCGTCCCGTTGCAGAATGGCGGGCCAGTCGGGGCCGTGTTGTCCCTCGCCCACCCGCACGACCGCGCCGACGAGCGAGCGCACCATCGAGTGGCAGAACGCGTCGGCGCGCACGGTCGCTTCGAGAACCCCGTCGGGCAGGCGGCACCACGAGAACTCGATCAGCGTGCGGATCGTCGTCGCCCCCTCACGCCGCCGGCAGAAGGCGGCGAAGTCGCCCAGACCCTCCAGGGCCTGCGACGAACGGTTCATCGCCTCGACGTCAAGCGGTCGGCGCCACCAGACTGTGTCACGCCGGCGCAGGGGGTCGCGGGTGGCCTCGGGGTCAGCGAGTCGGTACCGGTATCGGCGTTCGAGCGCCGAGAAGCGGGCGTCGAAGCCGGCCGGGACCCGGGTGACAGCACGTACGACGATGTCACGGGTCAGGATGCCGTTGAGCCGGGTCACGAGCGCGGCCTCAGGCGTGCGGGCCGAGCGCCCCGGAAGTGCCGCGAGAGCTGATTCCGGAGCATCGATGTGCGCGACCTGACCGCTCGCGTGCACCCCGGCGTCGGTGCGGCCGGCCACCGTCACGCGCACCGGGTCGCGCTGGCGCAGCAGCGTCGTCAAGGCCGCACTGAGGTCGCCGCTCACGGTGCGCAGGGCGGGCTGCGGCGCCCACCCGGCGAAGTCGGTTCCGTCGTAGGCCAGGTCGAGACGCAGCCGTACGGCGTCGGAAGAGGTCGAGGGCAACGGCATCCGCCCATTCTGCCCGGTGGGCGACGGGCGTTCGTCAGAGGCAGCGGTCAACCGGCCGACCCGTTGGGCCGTCTAGAAGGTACGAGCCGGACAACGAGGTGCGGCCGTGGGGATAGGGGAAGCATCATGAACAGCACACGGAACCGACCGACACTCCCGAGATGGCGCCGGGCCCGATCCGGTGCGGTGGCCCTGGGCGTCGTCGCCCTGACCGCGCCCGTGATGGCTGTCGCCGCGACGAGCACCGCCACAGCGAGCCCTTCCGCGTCTGCGGCGGCGGCGCCCTACTGCGGCATCACGTGGGGCTCGCTGGCGAAGCAGTCCTCGCCGATGACCACGGGGCTCGTCGCCGCCCTCCGCACCGGCCAGCACGCCTGCTTCGACCGTATGGTCTTCGACATCGGGGTCGGGACGGGCAAGGTCGGCTACGACGTGCGGTACGTCGACAAGGTCACCAACCCGGCCAGTGGCGCGGTCGTGTCCGTCGCGGGCGGCGCGCGGCTCCAGATCACCATCCACGCGCCCTCCACGAGGCAGTACCCGACCAACGGGTCCACGACCTTCAGCGGCTGGGGCGCGTTCCGGCAGGTCAAGTGGGTGAGCAGCTTCGAGGGCTACACCGACCTCGGTCTCGGGGTCCGGGCTCGTCTGCCCATGCGCGTCTTCACCCTGCCGCATGCGGCCGGCGGCGAGCGTCTCGTGATCGACGTGGCGCACCGCTGGTAGCTCGTACCACGTCGAGAGGGCAGTGCGTGCCTCGTCCAGAACCAAAGGGCTCAGCGGAGCAACACGAACTGCCCTCTCGACGGTAAAGCGGGTCAGCTGTCGGCGCCGGCCGTCGTGAAGCCGGCGGCCTCGGCGTCGTCGGCGTTCTTGAACCAGAACTCGGCGATCGTCTGGTCGTACCACTGGCCGTCGGGCTCGTGGAACTTGCCCGAGTCGGCGTTGCCCTTGACGGTGTAGCTCTCGTCGGGCGAGGTGCCGTCCTCGTTCGCGACGACGGCGCCCGCGGGCACCTCCTTGGCGTCCGAGTCGGCAGCGTCGCCGGCGGGCGCAGCAGCATCCGACTCGACGGGCTCGGTCGCCTCAGTCGCCTCGGCTGCTTCGGCGGCGTCGGCCTCCTTGACGGCACGCTTGGTGGCGCCCTCGGCCTCCTTGACGGTGGCCTTCTTCGCCGACAGCGGCTCGCGCACGAGCTCGATGACGACCATGGGGGCCCGGTCACCCTTGCGGGCGCCGATCTTCGTGACGCGGGTGTAACCGCCCTCGCGAGCCGCCATGTCAGGGGCGATCTCGGCGAAGAGACGGTGCACGACGCCCTTGTCGCGCACGACCGTCAGCACCCGACGACGGGCGTGCAGGTCGCCGCGCTTCGCGAAGGTGATGAGACGCTCGGCGAGCGGACGCAGGCGCTTGGCCTTGGCCTCCGTCGTCGTGATGCGGTCGTGCTCGAAGAGCGACGTCGCGAGGTTGGCCAGGATCAGCCGCTCGTGCGCGGGGCCGCCACCGACGCGGGGACCCTTGGTGGGGGTGGGCATTGTGTGATTCTCCTAGAAGTCTGACCAGGCCGTCTCAGGAAGCCGCAGCGACTGCGCTGACGGCTCCGACGAAGGCATGGTCGAGGCGGTTGGTCAGAGCTGCTCGTCTTCGGTGAACGACTCGTCGTCGTCCTCGTAGTCGTCGCCGTAGTTGTCGATCAGGGCCGACGGGTCGAACCCGGGAGGGCTGTCCTTGAGGGCAAGGCCCATACCGACCAGCTTGGCCTTGACCTCGTCGATCGACTTCGCACCGAAGTTACGGATGTCGAGCAGGTCGGCCTCGCTGCGACCCACCAGCTCACCCACGGTGTGGATGCCCTCACGCTTGAGGCAGTTGTACGACCGGACCGTGAGGTCGAGGTCCTCGATCGGCAGCGCGAGGTCGGCGGCCAGCGCTGCGTCGGTCGGCGACGGGCCCATGTCGATGCCCTCGGCCTCGACGTTGAGCTCGCGGGCCAGGCCGAACAGCTCGACCAGGGTCTTGCCGGCCGAGGCCATGGCGTCGCGCGGGGTCATCGAGTTCTTGGTCTCGACGTCGACCACGAGCTTGTCGAAGTCGGTGCGCTGCTCGACCCGGGTGGCCTCGACCTTGTAGGTCACGGACAGCACGGGCGAGTAGATGGAGTCGATCGGGATACGACCGATCTCCTGGTCACCGGACTTGTTCTGCTGGGCGGAGACGTAGCCTCGACCGCGTTCGACGGTCAGCTCCATCTCGAGCTTGCCCTTGTCGTTGAGGGTAGCGATGTGCAGGTTCTGGTTGTGCACCTCGACACCGGCCGGCGGGGTGATGTCGGCGGCCGTCACGGCACCGGGGCCCTGCTTGCGCAGGTACATCACGACGGGTTCGTCGTGCTCGGAGGAGACGACCAGGCCCTTGATGTTGAGGATCATCTCGGTGACGTCCTCCTTGACCCCGGGCACGGTGGAGAACTCGTGGAGCACCCCGTCGATACGGATCGAGGTGACCGCGGCCCCCGGGATGCTCGAGAGCAGGGTGCGACGGAGGCTGTTGCCGAGCGTGTAGCCGAAGCCGGGCTCGAGGGGCTCGATGGCGAAGCGGCTGCGGTTGTCGGCCACGACCTCTTCGGAGAGCACGGGACGCTGTGCGATGAGCACTGTTCATTTCCTTCCCACCTCGCGACCGCTATATGACGCGAAGTGATGCTGCCCGGTCGTGATCCGGGCGGCGGGGTTCGGCTCTGTCTGCGACCCCAGCCCTGGGTGAGACCGGCCGGATGCCGCTGAGCGAGCTCAGCGGCATCCGTCTCGGTTCGCTTTCAGTTCTTCGAGTAGAGCTCGACGATCAGCTGCTCGGTGAGCTGGCTGTCGATCTGGGCTCGCACCGGAAGCTGGTGGATGAGGATCTGCAGCGACCCCGGGACGACCTGCATCCAGGCCGGGACCGGGCGCTCGCCGTAGGTCTGCCGCGCGAGCTCGATCGGGAAGCTCTCGGCCGACTGCTTGCGCACGGTGATGATGTCGTACTGCTCGACGCGGTAGCTCGGCACGTCGACGCGCTTGCCGTTGACCTCGAAGTGGCCGTGGCTGACGAGCTGACGCGAGTGACGACGCGTGCGGGCCAGGCCCGCGCGGTAGATCACGTTGTCGAGGCGCGACTCGAGGATGGTGAGCAGCGTCTCGCCCGTCTTGCCGGGGCGCTTGGCTGCTTCCTTGTAGTAACGGACGAACTGCTTCTCCATGACGCCGTACGAGAAGCGGGCGCGCTGCTTCTCCTGCAGCTGCGTCAGGTACTCCTTCTCCTGGATCCGGCGACGGCCGTGCTGGCCGGGCGGGAACGGGCGGAGCTCGAAGTACTTGTCGCCGCCGACGAGGTCCATCTTCAGGCGGCGGGACTTCTTGGTGATCGGGCCGGTGTAACGAGCCATAAGTTATCTATCTCTCTCGCGCTGTGTGTCGGGCCGCGGAATCAGACGCGACGGCGCTTGGGCGGGCGGCAGCCGTTGTGCGGCGTGGGCGTGACGTCGCTGATCGCGCCGACCTCGAGGCCAGTGGCGGTGAGCGAGCGGATCGCGGTCTCGCGGCCCGAACCCGGGCCCTTGACGAAGACGTCGACCTTGCGCATGCCGTGCTCCATGGCGCGGCGGCCGGCGGCCTCTGCTGCCATCTGCGCGGCGAACGGGGTGGACTTGCGCGAGCCCTTGAAGCCGACCTGGCCGGCAGAGGCCCACGCGATCACAGCGCCCTGAGGGTCGGTGATCGAGATGATGGTGTTGTTGAAGGTGCTCTTGATGTGAGCGTGCCCGTGGGCGATGTTCTTCTTCTCTTTGCGACGAACCTTCGTCGCACGAGCCTTGGGAGGCATATTTCTCCTACGTCAGAATGAGATTCGGTGACAATCAGAAGCCGAGGATCGCGGGAGCGACTCGGCTCACGATCACTTGGCCTTCTTCTTGCCGGCCACGGTGCGCTTCGGACCCTTGCGGGTACGCGCGTTGGTCTTGGTGCGCTGACCGCGCACCGGAAGACCGCGACGGTGACGAATACCTTCGTACGAGCCGATCTCGACCTTGCGGCGGATGTCGGCCTGAACCTCACGGCGTAGGTCACCCTCGAGGCGGTAGTTGCCCTCGAGGAAGTCACGAAGCGCAACGAGCTCGGTCTCACCGAGATCCTTGACGCGGGTGTCAGGGCTGACGCCGGTCGCGACCAGCGCCTCCTTCGAACGGGTGCGACCCACACCGAAGATGTAGGTCAAGGCGACCTCGACGCGCTTGTCGCGCGGAAGGTCGACTCCAACAAGACGAGCCATGTTGGTGTTTCTCCTGGATTCTGTTTCGCGGAGGTCTGGAGCAGCCACCGATCCGGGGTGAGCCCGTCCCTGTTCGGGATAGGCCACCGGTCCTCGGCCTCCGTGCCGAGGGTGACATCCTGCGCCGCCTCGTTGTCTCCAACGAGGCGAACCTCAGGGGCCGGGTGACTGCTGTCGTGCTACGGGTACTTCTAGGCGTGCTGTCGAAGGTCTTCGACTCGTGCTCGGTGCCTCTGACGCTCTGCTCAGCCCTGGCGCTGCTTGTGGCGCAGGTTCTCGCAGATCACCATGACCCGGCCGTTACGGCGGATCACCTTGCACTTGTCGCAGATCTTCTTGACGCTCGGCTGAACCTTCATAGCCCTGCTGTCTTCAGATCACGCCCCCGTGCGCCTGCCCCGAGCGGGGCCGACGACCAGGAGCTGGTTTCAATCGGGTGGGTGCCTCGTGCTTGACGCCGGCGGCTGCCGGGCCCGTGCACTCAGCGGTAACGGAAGACGATCCGACCGCGGGTCAGGTCATAGGGCGAGAGCTCGACCACTACGCGGTCCTCGGGGAGGATCCGGATGTAGTGCTGACGCATCTTGCCCGAGATGTGAGCGAGAACCTTGTGACCGTTGGAGAGCTCGACCCGGAACATCGCGTTCGGGAGAGCCTCGACGATCGTGCCCTCGATCTCGATGACACCGTCCTTCTTGGCCATATCCTCCGTCAATCTGTTGTGTTGCCATCTGTGGTGTGGCGCTGCCTGGTGTTCGTCGTGCGTGTTCGTCGTGCCCGGGACAGCAAAAAGAACGGGCGACGGGACACGCGTCACCCAACGGTCAAGAGTACGCCACGACGCCCCGTTCCCCGAAATCGCCACCGGAGGCCACCGCCGTCACGTGCACGCTCAGGGACGAGGGGGGTGGACAAGGCGCTCGTTGGGGATGACCGCGCCCGCCGTGATCTGGATCGGGGCCTTGGTGTTGCCACCACCCAGTGGCGACGATGCCGGCCATCGCGGATAGACCGCCCCCGTGAGCTCACGCCAGGCCCCCACCAGTCGAGTGGTCAGCTTCGTACGGGCAGTCACAGGTGAGGGCCTGCTCGAAGAGGGCCGCAGGGAGCCAGGGGTGTACGAAAGTGGCCACTCGACTTGGCCTACGTCGTCCGCACACCCGTGGCCTGACCGGGGCCGTGCGAATCGTGGGAGTCGAGGCAGACAGGCCTGACCGACCGTCGCCATACTGAACGCATGCGCGAACCGGACAGCCCCGAGCAGTTCCACGCGCGCGTCATGGCGGCGACCGACGAGCAGGGGCGTCTTCCCGTCGCGGTTGCTGAGATGCCCGGCTGGGACATCTATCCCTACGAGCTGGACCCTCTACGGCGCAAGCCGGTACGGCCGCTCGCCGACGAAGAGCCGCCCCGCCGGGGCGAGACGCATGCCGAGTGCTGGTGCTCCCAGGGCCCGCCCCCTCCCGACGACGGGGTCACGCGGATCTGGACCAACCAGAGGTGGCATCTCGACCTTCGCGCCGACAGCGGTCTGCCGGTCACCGCGACCCTCATGCCGTTCGAGCACCACGACCTCGGCAACCTGCCCGCCGACCTCGCGGCCGAGATGGGCCAGCTCATCGTCACTGTCGCGGATGCCGTCGAGCACGTTCCGTCGGTCGGTCGCGCACAGCTGGCGAAGTACGGCGACGGGGGCGCGCACCTGCACCTGTTCTTCTTCGGGCGGCCGGCCCGGATGCTCCAGCTGCGCGGTTCGCCCCTGCTCGACTGGGAAGAGAACCTCCCGCGCGTGCCCCTCGAGGTGCTGCAGGCCAATGCCGAGGTCATCGCCGAACGGCTCGTCGTGCACGTCGGTGGCACGGCCGGACGCCTGGGCACCTGACGATCGCGTCAGACCACCATCAGTAGGCCCTCAGATCACGCCCAGGGCCAGCACCGCGTCGGCGAGCTGCACGAACGAGGAGGTGTTCGCCCCGACGACGTAGTTGCCCGGCGCCCCGAACTCGTCGGCCGAGCTCGCACACCGCTCGTGGATGCCGCGCATGATGCCTTCGAGCCTCTCCTGGGTGTACTCGTGGGTCCAGGAGTCGCGCGAGGCGTTCTGCTGCATCTCGAGCGCCGAGGTGGCCACTCCGCCGGCGTTCGCAGCCTTGCCGGGAGCGAAGAGCACGTCGGCTTCGAGCAGCACTCGCGTGGCCGCGCGAGTCGTCGGCATGTTGGCCCCTTCGGCGACGACCGCGACCCCGTGCTTGACCAGGCTGATGGCGGCATCCTCGTCGAGCTCGTTCTGGGTCGCACAGGGCAGGGCCACGTCGCAGTCGACGTCCCAGATGCTGCCGTC
>JBBSTU010000044.1:0-22288 GCA_038235595.1 Actinomycetales bacterium
GCCCGACGCCTCGGTGGCGATGCGGTAGGCGGAGTAGCCGATCTGCAGCCCACCGAGGTCGCCGATGTTCTCTCCGACCGTGAGGCCGCCGTTGACCTTGTGCGACGCGTCGAGCCCGGCCGGGGTGTAGCCGTCGAACTGAGCGACGAGAGCCTTGGCCAGGGCGTCGAAGCGGGTGCGGTCATCATCGGTCCACCAGTCGCGCAAGGCGCCGGTGCCGTCGTAACGCGAGCCCTGGTCGTCGAACCCGTGGCCGAGCTCGTGACCGATCACCGCGCCGATACCGCCGTAGTTGACCGCGTCGTCAGCGTCGGGGTCGAAGAACGGCGGCTGCAGGATGGCGGCCGGGAAGACGATCTCGTTCATCGACGGCATGTAGTAGGCGTTGACCGTCTGCGGCAGCATGAACCACTCGGTGCGGTCGATCGGCTGCCCGATCTTGGCGAGGTTGCGGTCGACCTCGAAGGCCGTGGCACGCGTGGTGTTGCCGACCAGGTCATCAGCGGTGATGTCGATCGACGAGTAGTCGCGCCACCGGTCGGGGTAGCCGATCTTGGGCGTGAACGCGTCGAGCTTGGCGACGGCCTGGGCCCGGGTCGCCTCGCTCATCCACTCGAGCGAGGCGAACGAGCGACGGAAGGCCTCGACGAGGTTGGCCACCAGCTCGTTCATCCGCTCCTTGGCCGACGCCGGGAACCACCGCTCGGCGTAGAGCCGGCCGACGGCCTCACCGACGCCCCCCTCGACGGCGGCCACTCCCCGCTTCCAGCGCTCCTTGTTCTCGGGCTGACCCGACAGCGTGCGACCGTAGAAGTCGAAGTCGGCCTCGACGAGCGACTCGGGCAGCAGCGAGGCGAACTCGTTGACGACCTCCCAGGTCAACCAGGCCTGCCAGTCGTCGAGGTCGACCTCCGCGAGCGCGGCCCCGAGCGCCGTGACGAAGCTCGGCTGTCGCACGACGATCTTGTCGAACGCCCCCGATGGTGCGCCCAGGGCCGATACCCAGCCCTCCCAGGGGAACTCGGGCGCGTGCTCTTGCGCCTCGCTAAGAGTGAAGGCGTTGTAGGTCTTGATCGCGTCGCGGTTGGCCACCTTGTCCCAGTGCGAGGCCGCGAGCCGGGTCTCGAGGGCCATGACCCGCGCCGCCTTGTCGGCCGGCTCGGGGATGCCGGCCAGCGACAGCATCCGCTCGATGTGCGCCAGGTAGGCCGTGCGGATGTCGGCGTACTTCTCATCGCGGTAGTACGACTCGTCGGGCAGGCCCAGCCCGGCCTGCTCGAGATAGACGACGTAGCGCTCGGGTGAGCGTTCGTCGGGCGACACGAACTGGGCAAGAGCGCCGGTGACGCCGAGCCGTTGGAGCCGGCCCATCGCCGCCACGAGCGTCTCAGCCGAGTCGACCGTGGCCACCTCCGACAACAGGGGCGCAAGCGGCGCCAGCCCGAGCTCTTCGACACGCTCGGTGTTCATGAAGCTCGCGTAGAGGTCACCGACCTGCTGCTGCGGCGAGCCGGCGGAGCCCGGCTCCCCTGCCGCCGCCTCCTCGATGAGGTCACGCACTCGCGCCGTCGACTGCTCGCGCAGCACGTCGAACGTGCCGTAGCGGGAGCGGTCACCGGGAATCTCGGTGGTGTCGAGCCAGGTGCCGTTGACGAACCGGAACAGGTCGTCCTGCGGCCGGGTGGCGCGGTCGATGTTCGCGAGGTTGATGCCGGACTTCGGGGCCACTGCGTCTCCTGCGTGCTCTCGGGGCGGGCGTGCTCGACCGAGCCTAACCACCGCCACCCACACCGGACGCACCGATGCGCACCGGTACACACAGCCACGCACGGATGCCGCTGGGCTGGGCCCGGTGGCATCCTTCTTCTCGGCGCTGGCGGGTCGCTCAGCGTCGACGCCGGCTCGCGACCACCCCGACCAGCCCGACGAGAAGCAGCAGTGCTCCGACGGAGCCGAGGGCGGCGGGCAGGTTCTGCCGCACGTCGAGATCGCTGCCGCCGAGGTTGTCGATGAGAACGTAGGCGGCCACCACGATGCTGATCAGCCCGAACAGCACCGTGCCGGGGCGCGGGCCCTTCGACACGGTCACGAGCGGGCGACGGTTCTCGGCCTCCTGCATGCGCTGCTGCCGACTCGGCCGCGAGGTCGACGGCAGGGGCTCGGGCGCGACACGGTCGTCGGGCACCGGGGTCGAGGGCTCGACCCGGTAGGGCGCCGACTGCTGGGGCAGGTGGGGCAGCTGCGACGTGACGTCCGGGTCGAACGCCCGGGTGGGGTCGTTCTGCGCGAGGGGGTCGGAGGGGAAGTGGGACTCGTTCGTCATCGTGGTGTCCTTCTGGCTGAGACGGCGGCTGAACCGGTGAGGCTCGGTGGGCTCGGTGGGCTCGGTGGGCTCGGGTGGGGGCACGGCGCTCACGGTGTCGCGCCGGTGATGATGCGGATCTGGCCGAGACCGACCTCGGCGTCGACGGTCAGCTGGGTGGACCCGCTGCCGAAGGTGTAGCTGCGTGACCAGTTCGTGCCGTCCTCAGACTGCCGTCCGGCGTTGTCCTTGTTGGCCTTTGCCTCTGCGGGTGTGAAGACGGCTACCTCCCCGACGCGGCCCGCGGCGTTGACCACGACCCTGGTACCGGTGGGAACGATGATGTCGAGCTGGCCGACACCGAGGGTGGCGGTGACGACGTCGGGGCCAGGTGTCGCGGCGTAGTCGGCCCGGGTCAGGTCGACCGTCAGCTGTCCGACGCCGAGCTGGTGGGTGTTGTCTCCGGTCAGCGTCGTCACCGACACAGACCGGTCCCCGATGTCCCAGGGCTGGTTGATGCCCGCCGGCACCACCGAGGCGAACGCCAAGAAGGCGATTGCGAACCCGGCGATCGGGTTGAGCACCCCCGAGCGGCGACCGGCGATCCCGGCGATCACCAGGGCCAGACCGACGACCGCAAGCCCGGCGGCGACACCGATGGCCAGGTGGTTCCCGGTCCAGCCGCCGTTCTGCGCGAGCGAGCCGAGCAACGCACCCACCCCCAGAGCTGCGCCGAGCACGACGAGAGTCGCGGCGAAGCCGATCGTGCGCACCTGCACACGGGGACGGCTGGGGGTCGGTGCGGGCTGTGGCAGGCCGGGGCCGCTCACCGCGGCCCCGGCAGCGGCGGCGGCGTTGCCGGTCGAGAGTGCTGACGAGGCAGCGGTCGACGGTGTGGTCGAAGCGGTCGCCACGCCGCCGGCCGAACCTTCGTCGGCGGGGGCGGTGTCGCATCCGTTGCGACTCCACGGAGACGAGCCGACCAGCTCGCGCCCGGCGTCGGTTCGGGTCAGGAACCACCAGACCAGCACCGCAACGACCACGACCCCGCCGATGCGCACTCCGCGAAAGCCCCCGTCGCCGAACCACGGCCCGCCCCCGAGCACCGAGATGACGGTGATGACGAGCAGGAAGATCGAGCCGCCGTCGCCGTACTTGAGGGCCTTCTCGAGTGAGATCTCGCCGTCCTCGGTCGGCATGAGCATCCAGAGCACGAGGTAGAGCGCCACCCCCATCCCGAAGAAGATGGCGAACAGGATGAAGGCTCCGCGGACGACCAGAGGGTCGACCCCGAGCCAGCGGGCCACCCCGGTGCAGACTCCCGCGAACCACTTCTCGTCAGAGCTGCGCATGATGCCGGGCCGACGGAGGCCGTCGTACAGACCATCGAGACCCTGGCCCTGGGAGTTCGTCTTCTTCGTCATGTCACCAGAGTGCCGAGCCGAGGAGCGCCCCACCATGAGGGTCCACCCTGAGCCGACCCTGACCAGACCCCCAAAGCGGGCGCCGGGGCTCGCCCTCACGGGTCGGGGTGGGTGAAGATGGGCAGGTGACACCCGCACCAGCACCTCTCGAGGCACCCCGACCACCCGCACCGCGGGCGGCTGGAGCGGCTGGTGCAACGTCGCGGCCCGCCCTCGCCGGCCGTCCCCAGCGTCCACCCCTGGTGCGCCAACGTGAGGGCCGCGTCGTCGGAGGTGTCGCCGTCGGGCTGGCTGAACACCTCCGCGTGCCGGTGCGCCTGGTGCGGCTCGTCTTCATCCTCACCGCCGTGCCGTTCGGGGCCGGGTTCGCGGTCTACATCTTCCTCTGGGCCACCATGCGCCAGGCACCGCGCGACCGGTCGGTCATAGCCGAGACCTTCGCCCCGGGCGGCATCCAGAGTGGTGCCGGCGCACCGACCCCCACGACCCGGCCCGACCTGTCGGGTATCAAGGCCTGGCTGCGCAGCGGCAACGAGGCCATCATCCTGACCGTGCTCGGGGTGACCGCCCTCGTCGTCTCCGCAGCGCTGTGGCTCAGTACGGCCGGTTTCGACCTGCACCCTGAGGTGGTGCTGCCGGTCGTGGCCATCTTCATCGGGGCCATCTTCTTCTGGAGCCAGCTCGATGACACCGACGCCCTGGGTGCGCGTCGACCGGTGCGGTGGGTGTGGCTCGTCGTCGGCCTCGTGCTCACCACCCTCGGCCTGGTCGGGTTGCTCGTGCGCGGTACGAGCATCGGCGACCTCTGGCAGGTGGCGGGCGCCGTCGTGGCCGCGCTGATCGGCGTCGCAGTGCTGGCCGCACCGTGGATCCTGCGCCTCTGGAGCCGCCTGCGCCAGGAACAGGCTGCCCGTATCCGGGCCACCGAACGGGCCGACATCGCCGCCCACCTGCACGACTCGGTGCTCCAGACCCTGGCCCTCATCCAGCGCCAGTCAGGCGACGCGGCGACGGTGGCCCGTCTCGCCCGAGCCCAGGAGCGTCAGCTGCGCTCCTACCTCTACGACCAGGACGCCCACGCCGACTCGCTCGGCACGGCCGTCACCGCCGCGATGAACGAGATCGAAGACCTCCAGGGGGTGCCCGTTCAGGTGGTCGTCACCGGTGACCGCGTCATGGACCCCCACCTCGATGCTCTGGTCAAGGCGGTGCGCGAGGCGACCTGGAACGCGGTGCGGCACGCGAGCCCCCCGATCACCGTCTACGTGGAGGTCGGCCCCAAGGCGGTGGAGGCGTTCGTGCGCGACCACGGCGGCGGCTTCGAGCTGGCTGACGTGCCCGACGACCGGGCCGGAGTGCGCGAGTCGATCATCGGCCGGATGGAGCGTCACGGGGGAAGCGCCAGCATCCGCCGGCGGCCCGACGGCACCGAGATCGAGCTGCGACTGCCGGTCGAGGCAGCGAACGGTTCGGTTCCTGCCGGCTCCGCCCCGTCTGCCCCGGCCCCGAGCCCCGCCGCCCACCCACCGGCATCCGAGCAGCACGCCCGCCGCCACGCGCCGCCCCACGCCAGCCCCGCAGCCCGCCCGAACCACCACGAGGAGCCTTCTTCATGACCGACCGGCGGACCATCCGCATCGTGCTCGTCGACGACCACCACATGTTCCGCACCGGGGTGCGAGCCGAGCTCTCGGGCCTGGCCGGCAGCGCCTCGTACGACCTCGAGATCGTGGGCGAAGCCGGCGCCGTCGAGTCAGCGGCCACGACCATCAAGGCCGAGCGCCCCGACGTCGTGCTGCTCGACGTGCACCTGCCCGGCGGAGACGGCCGTGGCGGCGCCGACGTCATCCGGGCCTGTATGGGGGTGCAGAGCCGGGCCGAGGTTCCCGTGCGCTTCCTGGCCCTGTCGGTGTCGGATGCCGCTGAAGACGTCATCGCGGTCATCCGCGCCGGCGCGCGCGGCTACGTCACCAAGACCATCAACGCGAACGAGCTGCTGACCGCCATCGGTCGGGTGGCCGACGGCGACGCGGTGTTCAGCCCGCGGCTGGCGGGCTTCGTGCTCGACGCCTTCGGCGCGACGGCCGGCGAGGTCGCCGAGATCGACGAGGAGCTCGACCGGCTCTCGGCTCGCGAGCGCGAGGTGATGCGCCTCATCGCCCGGGGCTACCAGTACAAGGAGGTGGCCAAGGAGCTGTTCATCTCGGTGAAGACCGTCGAGACCCACGTCAGCTCGGTGCTGCGCAAGCTTCAGCTGAGCTCACGTCACGAGCTGACCGCCTGGGCGATGGGCCGCCGCCTCCTCTGACCCCGCTTTTGCTGCGGGTCGGGGCAGGCGGGATGGCCGGCTGGGTCAGGTGGCGACGAACCTTCGCAGGGCGGTGACGATGATCTCGGGAGCGTCGGAGTGCACCCAGTGCCCGACCCCCTTGATGGTGACCAGGCGCGCGCGGGGGAAGTAGCGCCGCATCCGCTCGCCGTCGTCGCGCCCGACGTACTGCGAGTCGCCACCCGAGACCCACAGCACGGGGCCGGGGTAGGGCGAGAGCGTGTCGACGGAACCCGGCCACCCCGCGATCCGGGACTCACTCCCCCGGGCCGCGTCACGGGCCACGAGGTCGAGGTTGACCTGCCATCGCCACCCCTGCCCGTCGCGGCGCAGGTTCTGCAGCAGAAACGCCTTGACGCCCTGGTCGGGCTCGACAAAACGGGACTCGGCGTCGGCCCGGCTCTTCAGCTCGCTCAGCGGCAGCGCCTGCATCTCGCGGATGTAGCCCTCGAACCGTTCGAGCGACCCGTACCCCTTCGGGGCGATGTCGACCACGACGAGGCGATCAACGAGGTCAGGATGGCGCAGGGCCAGCACCATGGCCGTCTTGCCGCCGAGCGAGTGGCCGACCACCACCCACGAGTCGCCACCACCGAAGGCGCGCAACGTCTGCGCGACAGCGTCGGCGTACCCCTCCAGCGAGAACTCGCCCGACCAGGCCGACCGACCGTGGTCGGGCAGGTCGACGAGCAGGCAGCGGGCGTCGGAGGCATCGGGCCCGGCCATCGCCTTGGCGATCTGGTTCCAGTTGCGTCCCTGACCGAACAGACCGTGCAGAAACGCGATTCGCGGCCCGGAAGTCCCCACCGCCAAGGTGTTGAGCGCGGGAAGGTCAGGGACGGACGTCATGAGCAGCGAGCCTACGCGGCGCGCAACGGCACCCGACGTGTCAGAGTTGGGCCGTGCCCCCCAACTCCGGCAGGTTGCCCGTGCTCGTCGCCTCGTCGCACGGCACCGGTTCGCCCTCCGGACGCGGAGCGGTCGGAGGGCTGGTCGCTGCCGTGGCCCGTCGCCGACCCGACCTGCAGGTGCGGTCGGCTTTCGTTGACGTGCAACCTCCGTCGCCCCTGCGGGTGATGCGGGACAGTGACAGTCGCCCCACCCGCATCGTGCCGTTGCTGCTGTCGGCCGGCTACCACGTGTTCGTCGACCTGACCGCAGCCGCCGAGACCTCCCCCACCACCACGCTGGCTCCCGCCCTCGGGCCTGACGCTCGCCTGGCCGGGCTGCTTCGCGACCGCCTCGTCGAGATCGGCCTGCGCGACGACGACGTCGTGGTGATGGCGGCGGCGGGCTCGTCGGAGCCCTCGGCGGTGCACGACTGTGAGCAGGTCGCCCGCGACCTCGGCGCCCTGCTGGGCCGACCGGTGACCCCCGCCTACCTTTCCGCGGCCTCCCCCCGGCTCGACGAGGCGGTAGCGGCCGCCCGCGCCGGTGGAGCGCGGCGGGTCGTGGTGGCCACCTACCTGCTGGCTCCCGGCTTCTTCGCCGACCTCGCGACCCGTTCGGGTGCCGACGTCGTGTCAGGCCCACTGCTGCTCGCGCACCAGCCACCGCCACCGGCGCTGGTCGACATCGTGGTCGAGCGCTACCTGGCCTGACGGATGCCGACCACCCTCCCCCGACCGGCGTGACCTCGTCAGAGGAGGCCCAGAGCTACCTGACCCTCGCTGCCTCGTCCCGGGCCGAGATCGAGGTCAGGCGGTCGCGCTTCGTCTGCACCGTTGCGCCGGTGAGCAGCGAGGATGCCGCCCGCACCGCCATCGAGGACGTGCGCAGTACCAGCCGTGACGCCGGCCACCACGCCGCCGCCTTCGTGCTCGGGCCCGAGCCGGCAACCCTGCGCAGCAACGACGACGGTGAACCTTCGGGCACGGCGGGAGCCCCGATGCTCGACGTGCTGCGCGGTCACGGCCTCACCGACGTCGTCGCCGTGGTGGCCCGCTGGTTCGGGGGCACCCTGCTCGGCACCGGTGGTCTTATCCGCGCCTACGGAGAAGCAGTGACCACGGCGCTCGACGACGCGACGTTGCTCCGCCGCGAGCTGCACGGGTCGGTGGTCGTGGCCCTCGACCACGTGAGCGGCCCCCGGCTGGAGAACGTACTGCACGGCATCCGTGGTGTGCGGTTGGGCGACGTCGACTACTCCCCGTCCGGCATGCGGCTGCACCTGGTCGTGGCTCCTGCGAGCACCAGGGTGGTCACCGCGTCGATCGCTGAGATCGCTTCCGGTAGAGCTGTGGTGACGCCCGGCCCGATGGTGTGGGTCGACGTGCCGACCGGGGACTGACCGCCCTTCCCGCCCCACCGGCCGGTGCGCGAGGATGGGGGCATGACGCTGCATCTGGCTTCGACCGACCAGGCGAACGACCTGCTCGAGCACGACCCGCTGGCGCTGCTGCTGGGCATGCAGCTCGACCAGCAGATTCCCATGGAGAAGGCGTTCACCTCGCCGCGCGTGCTCGCCGAGCGGTTGGGCACCGACCGGCTCGATGCCGGTGCCATCGCCGCGATGCCCCCGGAGCAGCTGCTCGAGCACTTCCGCACCCCGCCGGCCCTGCACCGGTTCCCGGGCTCGATGGCCACCCGAACCCAGCAGCTGTGCCAGGCGCTCGTCGACCACTGGGGTGGCGACGCCGCCAACCTGTGGGCCGGGGTGAAGACCGGCGCCGAGCTCGTGGAGCGCATCGGTGCCCTACCGGGGTTCGGCGACCAGAAGGCCAGGATCTTCGCGGCGCTGCTGGCCAAACAGTTCGGCGTGGCCCCCACCGGGTGGAAGAAGGCCGCCGGCGACTACGGCTTGGTCGGGCACCGTTCCATCGCCGACGTGGTCGACGCCGAGTCGCGAGTGAAGGTGCGGGAGTTCAAGAGAGCCGTGAAGGCGGAGCAGGCCGAGGCGAAAGCCGAACAGCAGGACTGAGCCGTCACGGCATCCGCTCGGCGTCGCTCCCGAAGGGTCAAGCGGCGGATCAGTCGGCGTCTACTGCTGCTCCAACAGCACCAGACGCAGACTGATCGGCAGACTGATCGCCAACCCTCCGGCATCGGCGATCAAGCGGCGGATCAGTCTGCGTCGCCGGCGTTGCGGGTCAGCCGGTGATGAAGCCCAGCAGGTCGGCGCGCGTCAGCACTCCGACGGGGAGGCCGTCGTCGACCACGAGGATCGCATCCGAGCGCTCGAGCTCGGCCCGCGCGGCCGACACCGGCGAGCCGGCCCCGACGAGCGGCAGGCCACTCTCCATGTGCTGCTCGACCGGATCGGCCAGGTGCGCCTTCCCGGTGAACAGCGCCTCGAGCAGGGCCCGCTCGCTCACCGACCCGGCGACCTCACCCGACACCACCGGAGGCTCGGCCTTGACGACGGGCATCTGCGACACGGCGTACTCGCGCAGGATCTGAACGGCGTCGCGGATCGTCTCGTTCGGGTGGGTGTGCACGAGCGCCGGCAGCGCTCCCGACTTGCTTCGCAGGATGTCGCCCACTGTCGTCTCGTCGCCTGCGTTGAGGAAGCCGTACGAGTGCATCCAGTCGTCGTTGAAGATCTTGCTGAGGTAGCCGCGCCCGGAGTCGGGCAGCAGTACCACGACGACGGCGTCGTCTGGCAGCTCGGCCGCCACCCGCAGCGCGGCCACGACCGCCATGCCGCAGGACCCACCCACGAGCAGGCCCTCCTCGCGAGCGAGGCGCCGGGTCATCTCGAAGGAGTCGGCGTCGCTCACGGCGATCACCTCGTCGACCACCGACGGGTCGTAGGCGCCGGGCCAGAAGTCCTCGCCGACACCCTCTACGAGGTAGGGGCGGCCGGAGCCACCGGAGTAGACCGAGCCCTCGGGGTCGGCGGCGATGATGCGCACCTGGCCGTCTGACACCTCCTTGAGGTATCGCCCCACGCCGCTGATGGTGCCGCCCGTGCCCGCCCCGGCCACGAAGTGCGTGACGCGCCCGTCGGTGTCGGCCCACACCTCCGGGCCGGTCGAGTGGTAGTGGCTGTTGGGGCCTTCGGGGTTGTAGTACTGGTTCGGCTTCCAGGCACCCTCGATCTCGGTGACGAGCCGGTCACTGACCGAGTAGTACGAGTCGGGGTGGTCGGGGTCGACCGCGGTCGGGCACACGACGACCTCGGCGCCGTACGCCTTCAGCACATCGCGCTTGTCCTGGCTCACCTTGTCGGGGCACACGAACACGCAGCTGTAGCCGCGGCGCTGGGCGATGAGCGCGAGCCCGACGCCGGTGTTGCCGCTCGTCGGCTCGACGATCGTGCCACCGGGCTTGAGCAGCCCGTCACGCTCGGCGGCGTCGATCATCCGCAGCGCGATACGGTCCTTCACCGACCCGCCGGGGTTGAAGTACTCGACCTTCGCCAGCACCGTGCACCGGACGCCCGCGGCGGCCGCGACCGGCCCGAGCTTGACGAGCGGCGTGTTACCCACGAGGTCGGCGACGTTCTCTGCGTACTTCATCCAGCCATCCTCCCAGACGTTCGAGCCGGGCCCCACCAGGCCGGATGCCGCCCAGCTGCCCGCTGTCGCCGCCGGTCCGCCAGGGCGTGCGGCCCCTACCGACAACCGACGCGGGGTCGTACCGGGCTGGCCCCCACGTCGGCCTCCGCACGACGGCCGAACCATCGGGCGCGGGCACGGAGCGTCAGCCCGGGGCGTTACCGTGATGTCTGGTTCGGCGAGTCATCGGCAGGAGGATCGGTTCATGGGGCGGGCACGACGCGCACGCAAGATCGCGCAGACCGCCGCCTACGGTGGCGGGATCGGGGCGGCGGGGCTCGGGGCCCTCAGCCTGCTCGGCTACGGCCTGATCAAGGCCGAGGCCGTGATCACCCGGCGCACCATCGGCGACATGCTCGACCAGGCTCCCGACGACCAGGGGACGTACGGGTCCGGAACCGGTCCCCCGATCCGCTTCGTGGTTCTCGGTGACTCCACGGGCACCGGGCTGGGCACGCAGCACGCCCACCAGACCATTGGCGCCACCATCGCCTCCGGGGTGGCCGCCTTCAGTGGCCGGCCCGTCGAGCTGACCAACGTGGCCGTCAGCGGCGCGGAGTCGCCCGACCTCGACATGCAGGTCGACCAGGTGGTCGACGTCGTTCGGGGGCGGGGCCACGCCCCGAACGACGTCGACACGCGCGGAGACAGCCACGCCGACCCCGACCTCCCCTCCAGACCCGGCCCCGGCCACGGCCACGGCCCCGGCCTCAAACCTGATGGTGGCGCGAACCACCCCGACGTCGCGGTCATCCTGATCGGCGCCAACGACGTGACCCACCGCATCGACCGGTCCATCGCGGTGCGGCACCTCGAGATGGCCGTGCGGCGGCTGCGGGAGGTGGGTGCCGAGGTCGTGGTCGGCACCTGCCCCGACCTCGGGGCGATCGAACCGGTGCCCCAGCCGTTGCGTCTGCTGGCCCGACGCTGGTCGCGAGACCTGGCAGCGGCCCAGACCGTCGCGGTCGTCGAGGCGGGCGGTCGGGCCGTGTCGATCGGCGACCTCCTCGGCCCTGAGTTCGCGGCCCAGCCGAAGATCCTCTTCAGCGAGGACCGGTTCCACCCCAGCGCCGCAGGCTACGCGCGGGTGGCCGCCGCTCTGCTGCCCTCGGTCAGTGCTGCGCTCGACCTCTTCGGTGAGCGCAGCCACCCGGCGGCGCCTAACCTCAGGCGCGGCGAGAGCGTCGGGCCGGTATCGGTCGCGGCGACGCGGGCGGTGGCCCAGCCCGGCACCGAGGTCTCACGGGCGCAGGTCGGCGGCCAGTCACGCGGCGCCCAGGGGCGCTGGGCCATGCTGCTGCACCGGGTGCGCCCGCCGGCCGTGGCCTCGACCGGCCCACACTCGCCCCACGAGCCGCCAACGTCTGAGCCGCCAACGTCTGAGCCCGCCAACTCGCCAGCGGCGCCGGGCACAGAGGCCCCGCCCATGTTCTCCAAACCGCGCACCGGCGACTCCACGGTGGTGTGACACGCGGCACCGGTGTGCCCCGCAACGCAGGGGTGTGACCCACCGCGTTGCGGCGAGCGGCATCCGTCTGCGACCGGCCGGCGCCGTCAGCCGATCGAGAACACCTGGTCGGCCGGCGGGGCGGTGACGCCGGGCTTCTGGTTCCAGCGCGAGAACTCGAGCCGGCCCGGGTGCTTGGCCGTTCCGACGTACCTGACCACCTCGGCGGCGCTCTTCGAGACCGAGAGCGCACCGTCGGCCGGCTTGCCGCTCGAGGTGGTGAGCACCCAGCAGTCGACGCCGTCGATGGACTCGTCGGTGACCGGCCCCGACAGGTCGGACGCCGAGTAGGTGCCGATGCTCTTGGCGACGAAGGCCTTGAGGGTCAGCTGGTCGATCACGGGAACCACCCCGGCGGGCACCTTGACGAACTTGTCACCGAACAACGACACCAGAAAGGGCACGCTCTGCTGGTTCCAGAACCTCTTGTCGGCCTGGACGTAGGCGGTGCCGCCGAGCGAGATCAGGTGCACCCGTCCGGCCTTCGGGGCGGCCTTGGTGACGTCGACCGAAGACCCGTCGCGGGTGCCCTTGAACGCCACCTTCGCCTGCTCGCCCTGGTCGTTGATCGTGCCGGTGAAGGCCCCCGACGTGGCGGCCTCGGCGTGCGCCTGGGCGGCGGCAAAGATCTCGGCAGGTTTGCTGGCGTCGAGCGAGGTCACGGCAACCGTCGATGTGACGGTCCCGCCGCCGGCGGCTCCTGAGGACGCGGCGGGTGGGTTGTCGCCGCCGCCCGTCGAGCAGGCTGCGACGAGCGAGAGCAGGGATGCCGCCGTGACAGCCCCGGCCGCCCGCCGCAGCTTCATCGTGCTCGTCCGCTGTCGCCGCTCATCGTCGAACCTCCGCAACCGTCGATCAGCCGAGCTTCATGATCTGGCTGGCCGCGGGCGCCTTGATGGCGAGGTCTTCGTTCCACTTGGAGAAGTCGAGCTGACCCGGGCTCTTCTTGGTGCCCGTGAAGCGCACGACCTCGTTCTTGTCCTTGGAGACGTAGAGGGCGCCGCCGTCCTTGCCGCGTTTGTCGGTGACCACCCAGCAGTCGACGCCGTTGACGCTCTCCTCGCCGACCTCGGAAGCGAAGCTCGACGACGAGACCGACCCGAACGCCTTCTGCGCGAACGACTTCAGGCTGAGGCTCTGGGTCATCGACGATGCGCTGCTCGGCGCCTTGATGAACTTGTCGCCTGCCTTCTGCACGCTCGCCGGCGCCCCTGCGTTCTTCCAGAACTTCGCGTCGGCCTGGATGAAAGTTCCCTCGGGCAGCGCAATGATGCGGGCCTTGCCCTGCTTGGACGACTCGATCGCGATATCGGCCGTCTTGCCGTCGCTCGTGCCCTTGTAGGAGATCTTCATCTCCTCACCGCTCTGCTCGACCGTGCCGGCAAACTGGGCCGACTTCGCCGCGAGGGCGTTCGACTTCGCCTTGTCGACGATGTCAGCGGCCTTGGAGGTGTCACCCGCGTCGCTGGAAGCCGAGTCGCTCGGGGTCGGTGTCTCGCTCGTGCTCGTCGACTCGGCCGGCGTCGGGCTCGACGTGGTGGTCTGGGACGCAGCCGGGCTCGGGGCGGGGTCTGAGGTTCCGCATGCGGCGGCGCCGAACGAGATCGCGAGCGCGCCGGCGAGCGCGACGATGCGGGTGGAGGTGGTCTTCATGGTGAGTCCCCTGAGAGTGTGTGGTGTCTGCTATCGGGCGAGCGCAGTCGTGCGGCGCACCGCCCCGCACACCTTAACCGCTCACCGAGACCTCCCCACCCCAATGGTCGGATTTGGGGCGGCCTCCCAGCCGTGTGTCATGGGGCCTGAGCGGGCGGCGTACGATTGCCTTGACTAAGCGCTCGCTTACCCCATCGGGCCGCGACCTCGCGCCAGCCGCGATGCGAGCGTGTCCGAGCCATCGACAGAGCTGTCCGCAGGAGGACCCCGTGCCCGAAGCCGTCATCGTCTCGACCGCCCGCTCACCGTTCGGACGGGCCTTTAAGGGCTCGCTCAAGGACGTGCGACCCGACGACCTCGCCGCCGCCGTGATCCAGGCCGCCCTCGACAAGGTTCCAGCCCTTGACCCCACGACCGTCGAGGACCTCTACCTCGGCTGCGCCGAGCCCTCGGGCCGGCACGGGTCGAACATGGCCAAGGTCGTCGCGACCCTGCTGGGTCTCGACGCCACCCCCGCCGCCACGATCAACCGGTTCTGCGCGAGCTCGGCTCAGACGACCCGGATGGCCTTCCATGCGATCCGGGCCGGCGAGGGCGACGTCTTCGTCTCGGCCGGTGTCGAGTGCGTGTCGCAGTACAGCGACTGGGCCGGTGCCGGCGGCGCCAAGGAAGACCAGCAGAACGGTCGGTTCGCCGACGCGCAGGCCCGCACGAAGCGGATCGCCGAGTCGAACGAGACCTGGACCGACCCCCGCGACGACGGCCGGTTGCCCGACATCTACATCGCCATGGGCCAGACCGCCGAGAACGTCGCCACGAGGTACGGCATCGGCCGGGACCGCCAGGACGAGTGGGCCGTCACCAGCCAGAACCGTGCCGAGGCGGCGATCGCCCGCGGCTTCTTCGACTGGGAGATCACTCCGGTCACCACGCCCGACGGCACGGTCGTCACGAAGGACGACGGCCCCCGCGCCGGCGTGACTCTCGAGGCGGTGCAGGGGCTGAAGCCGGTCTTCCGCGAGCAGGGCACCGTCACTGCAGGCAACTGCTGCCCTCTCAACGACGGCGCGTCCGCCCTCGTGGTCATGAGCGACACCCGGGCCAAGCAGCTCGGGCTCGAGCCGCTGGCTCGCGTCGTCTCGACCGCAGCGACCGGTCTTTCGCCCGAGATCATGGGGCTGGGACCGGTGCAGGCCTGCGCTCTCGCACTCAAGCGGGCCGGTATGTCGATCGGCGACATCGACCTCTACGAGATCAACGAGGCCTTCGCGGCCCAGGTGATCGGCTCGGCCGACCAGCTGGGGATGGACTACGACAAGCTCAACGTCAACGGTGGCGCCATCGCCATCGGACACCCGTTCGGGGCGACCGGGGCGCGTATCACCGGCACGCTCATCAACGCGCTGCGTGAGCGCGACGAGCAGTTCGGCCTCGAGACGATGTGCGTCGGCGGAGGCCAGGGGATGGCCGTGCTCTTCGAGCGCCTCAGCTAGCGCCGTCGAAGAGGCAGGGCCGCAACCGTCGAGGTCAGAGGGAGCGGCGGATGCCGCTCAGCTGCTCTGCCACCGGCGCCGGGTTCTTGTCGGGCTGGCCGGTGAAGAGGTCGAACACCATCACCTGCAGCTGATGCATCAGCGTGGCCGGGCCGAGATCAGGCACCCGCGAAAGCGGGCGACTGCGGCATCCGGACACCTCGTCGGCCAGCGACTGCACGACCTGGTGGACTGCGGGGGCACGAGAGAGCGCGTGGTCGAGGGGCAGCTGATGCCACCTCGCGACCACGCGCTCTAGCTCGTCGGCCACCTCCCGCGGGATCGGCGAACCCACGCCGGAAGGTGTCATGCGAGATGGTGCAGGTCAGTCGCGCAGCCGCGCGAAGAGCCGGACGAACTCGATGTAGAGCCAGACGACCGAGACGATCAGGCCGTGCGCCAGCAGCCACGAGTACTTGGCCGGGGCGCCGACCTTCACGGCGTTGTCGATCGAGTCGAAGTCGATGGCCAATGAGTAGGCCGCCAGCCCCACCCCGAGCACGCTCAGTCCGATGCCGAGCATGCCGCTACCCCCGAAGCCCCAGCCGTCGACGACGCCGGTCATCTGCAGCACGAGCTGAAGCAGGCTGAAGATGCCGTAGCCGACGATGGCCAGGAAGAACATCCGGCGCGTCTTGTTCGTGACCTTGATGAAGCCGACGGCGTACCCGATGTACATGGCCGCGAAGGTGCAGACGGTGGCCAGCACCGCCATGAGCACGACGCCTTCGTAGCGCGGAATAGAGTTGATGGTGTAGCTGAAGGCGCCGAGGAAGGCGCCCTCGAGGACGGCGTAGGCCACGATGAGCGGGACCGAGACCTTCTTCATGAAGGCGATCGCGAGCCCGATACCGAGCCCGGCAAACATGCCGACGAGCCAGATCGGCCGGGCCAGGCCGGGCGAACCCGACACGAGCAGCCAGGTGACGGTTCCGGTGGCGACGAGCAGGGCGAACAGCCCCAGGCTCTTGATGATGACGTCGTCGAGCGTGACCCGTCCGGTGTCGGTCGGGCCGGCCGAGTCGCGGGCGTAGAGCTCGTTGAGGTTCTGCGCCGTCGCGGCATCCTGAGCGGCGTAGCCGGCTGTCGCCTGCGGCATCGCCTGCGATGCACCGCCCTGCGCGTTCTGTTTGGACGAGCCGAAGCCGGCGTAGCGGTCCTTCTCGATCTGCTTGCTGAGCCGGTCGAAGACCGGGTTTCCACCTGCCATGTGTGCGTGCCTCCCCGACACTGGTGGCCACGGGCGTGGCGCTGTGCACAGAGTAAGCGAACGGGCGGGCCACAATGGTTCCCCACCCGGATGCTGGCGCGCCCCGCAACGCGACCGTGACGCGCCAGAGCCGCGCTTGGGCATACTGGAGCACTGGTGAAACGAGGCCCCCGTAGCCCAACCGGCAGAGGCAGGCGACTTAAAATCGCCACAGGTGAGGGTTCGAGCCCCTCCGGGGGTACTTCAGGCGTGAGCGAAGGTGGCGAGGTCACCCTACCGACAGGTAGGGCTTGCTCTGGCGAGGCGAATCGTGATTTGGGGCGATTCCACCTAGACTTGGCAGGCAATCGACTTGCCGAGGGCCCATGAGCGGCGCTCTCTCGAGAGGGCTGCGCCGGTGTGGCGCGCCCAGTTAAAACCGAAGGAGCCCACCGGGTGCCGAAGCAGCAGTTCGCCGACGTGCTCGGTCGAGGAGCGGTCGCAACGTCGATCACCCCGGCCGCCCGTCTGGCTCTGCTGACCGCTGAGGTGCGAGGGGCCTGGGCCAACCCGTTCGCTAGGCGCGGCACCCTCGGCATGGCGCTGGTGGCCGCCGGCTCGCTCACACCGGCCTTCCTGCCCAAAGACGCACCGCTCATCGTCAGCCTCAAGCTGCAATGGCTGAGCGCCGGCACCGGCCGGTTCACCGCCACCTTGCTGCTCGTGGCCGGGATGGCCTTACTGGTCGACGCCTGGCTACGACTGCGACCGGGCACTGCCTCTGCTCCACTGCACCGGCTGACCTGGCTGCTGTGGAGCCTGCCGGTGCTGTTGGCTCCTCCGCTGTTCAGCCGCGACGCCTACAGCTACGCCGCCCAGGGCCAGATCATCGCCCAGGGGATGAACCCCTACGAGGTCGGTCCGGTCTACGTGCCCGGCCCGTTCCGTGACCAGGTCGACCCGCTCTGGCTCTTCACCCCGGCTCCGTACGGCCCGCTCGCCCTCCAGCTGCAGCACTTCGTCGTCGCCATCACCGGCGACAACGCCTACGTGGCCGCCGTGGCGATGCGTATACCGGCCCTGGTCGCCGTGGGCCTGATGGCCTGGGCGGTGCCACGCCTCGCCGAGCGGCTCGGCGTCAGCCGCGACCGCGCGATGTGGCTCGGGGTGCTCAACCCCCTCGTCATGATGCACCTCGTCGGCGGATCGCACGGCGACGCCCTGATGATCGCCTTCGTCGTTGTGGCCCTGCTCCTGGCCTCTCGGGGCCAGCTCGTGCTCGCCAGTATCAGCGTCGCGACCGCAGCCAGCTTCAAACAGACCGCCGTGCTCGCGCTGATCGGTGTCATCGGCATGGCGATGCAGTCTGACGACACCCCCCATCGCTCGAAACTGTCATCGTTGGTGCGAGCCAGCGCCCTCTACGGCCTGATCAGTGCAGCGACCTTCTCCCTGATCACGGCCGCCACCGGGCTCGGGTGGGGCTGGATCGCCAACCTCTCGGTGCCGGTGTCGCTGCGTTCACTGCTGTCCCCATCGACCCTTCTCGGAAGCACCGTCGAAGGGCTGATGCGCCTGTCCGGCCTGCCCGCGTCGTTGGTGGCCAAGCCCCTGCCGATCGCCCAGAGCATCGGCCTGGTGGTCGGGGTTGTGGCGATCGGATGGATCACCTGGCGGCTCGCGCCCCGAAAGCCCGTGCTCGCGGCCGGCCTGGCCCTGCTCGTGCTCTGCGCCGCCGGTCCGGTGGTGCACCCGTGGTACCTCCTCTGGGGTGGCGTCGTGCTCGCCGCGACCCGCCTCGGGCGACGGTCCACGGAGGCGATGATCTGGGTCACCCTGTTCATGGTCACCTACGGTGTCGTCGACGCCACGCTTGCCAACGGCACCGCGGCCCTCGGCGTCACGGTGGCGGTCTGGATGCTCGTGCGGATGCTGCTGCAGCGCCGGGGAACCGATCCCAACGACCCGACCGACCTGCTCGATCTCAACCGCGACCTGCGGGCCGTCAGCCGGCAACGCTCCTCGTCCTCAGCCCTGGGCTGAGCGCCACTGTCAGCGTGCCGTCGCTGTCAGCGGATGGCGCCCGCCGCGCCGGGCCCCGCCTGCGACAGGGCGATGCCGTCGAGGATGTCGTGCTCCGACGTGACGACCTCGGTGATCCCGGCCTCGGCCGCCACCCGCTCGACGATGCGGCCCCAGACCAAGGCGCCCGCCCCGATGACGTCGACCCGGCCGGGGTGCATGAACGGCAGGGTGGCGCGATCGGCGCGGGTCATGTGCAGCAGCTCGTCAGCCGCGGCCAGCATCTCGGGCACCCCCGAGCGGGCGAGGTGGATGGCCTCGGGGTCGTAGGCCGAGAGTCCCAGCACGTGCGCCGTAATCGTCGTGACGCTGCCGGCGAGTCCCACCAGTGCGCGGATGCCGGGTAGCTCGACCTTCTCCGTGGCTCGGTCGATGGCCGCTTCGACATCGCGCGTCGCTGCCGCGATCTCGGTCGCCGTGGGAGGGTCGCTCGCAAGGTGCCGCTCGGTCAGACGCACACACCCGATGTCGACCGAACGAGCTTGCTCGACCGCATCGGTGCCGCGAACGAACTCGGTCGAGCCGCCACCCAGGTCGACGACCAGATACGGGCCGGGTATCCCTGTCGCGGCCAGTCCGCCGGTGGCTCCTGCGAACGACAGAGCGGCCTCTTCCTCGCCCGAGACGACTTCCGGCGACACCCGGGCACCCCAGTGCTCGTCGAAGGCGGCCTGCACCCCGGAGATGAACTCGTCCGCGTTGCGAGCATCGCGAGAGGCCGAGGTGGCGACGAAGCGCACCGACGTGGCGCCGAGCTCACGGCACTCACGGGCGTACTCGGCTGCGACGCGCAGGGTGCGTGCCATCGCTTCGGGATCAATCATGCCCGTGCGGTCGACGCCGTAGCCCAGCCGCACGATCTCCATCCGGCGACGCAGGTCAGTGAGCGCGCCGGTGCTCGGATCGACGTCGGCGACGAGCAGGCGGATCGAGTTGGTGCCGCAGTCCACCGCTCCGACGCGGACGGCATCCATGCGGTCGCTGTTGTCCGGGCTTTCCGTGCCGCTGGGCCTGCCGCCCTCACCGGGTGGGTGGGGATCAGTCACCATCGGAGTCTCCCTCGTGCTGGGTCAGAGACGGGATCTGGCTCTCGGAGTGCAGCTGCGCACACGATGTCGGTTTCCACCACTCCCCCAGCATCGCGAGTGCCTCGTCGCCGAGCGGGTTGACGCCCGGCCCGGCTGCGAGCGAGTGCGCGACGAGCACGTGGAGGCACTTGACGCGCGTCGGCATGCCGCCGGCACTGACCCCGCTGATCTCAGGCACCTCGCCCAGCTCGGAACGCCTTGCGAGGTAATGCTCGTGGGCCCGCTCGTAGGCCTCGGACAGTGCGGCATCCTCGGCCAACCTGGCCGTCATCGACCTCATCACGCCGGCCGTCTCGAGGGTGCTGATCGCCCCGGTGAGGCGGGGACAGGTGGCGTAGTACGTGGTGGGGAAAGGCGACCCGTCGGGCAGGCGTGGTTCGGTACGCAGCACGTCGGGTTGGCCGCACGAACAGCGGTGGGCCACTGCGGCCACCCCCCGAGGTGGACGCCCGAGCTGGAGCTCGACGGCATCCAGATCGGGGCGGGACACCACGGAGCCCGGGTGCGGCTCAGCGCTGCTCTCCACCCTTCCGGTGCTGCTCATCACTTCGTCTGAGGCAGCCCGGCAGCGGGGCGGTCGGCAATCTGCACCGACTGCCACAGCTTGCCGTACCAGGGTGAGGCGTCGTTGGCCAGCGGGGCGGAGACGACCGGAGCCGGCGACGTGGCCTGCTTCAGCGCGTCACGGGTGGGGTCGACGACCGTGTAGGCACGGTCTCCGATGCGCACGAACTTCAGACGTTGGCGGGCCTGGACCTCGATGTAGTCGGGGTCCTTCCAGAGCGCCGCCTGGCGTTCGAGACTCGACACGCCCTCGCGCTGGGCGGCGATGCTCTCCTGGAGCGCTGCGGTGTCGCCGCGCTGAGCGAGCACCGATCGCAACGTCGGCACCAGGGTCACGGCGAGCATGACGACGATCCCGAAGAGGATGGCGCCGCGCACCCAAGCGGTCGATGGAGACGGAGGCAGCGGCGGCGTTATGCGCGGACGTGCCGCGAGGGCGGGCCGGGGTTTGCCGGGGCCGGTTCTACCCGGTCCAGCCTTGCCGGCTTTCGCAGGGCCGGTGCGCGACCCGGACCGCGAGCTCGCAGCCTTTCCCGACGTCGTGCTGGTGCTGCGGGAGACCGGCCTCTTCGTCTCGGCACCAGCCGTGCCCGCTGGGCCGGCCCCACCGTGCGCCGCGCCGCGGGAGCCCGCCCCCGCAGCTTTCCGCGCCGTAGGGCGCGGCCCCGACGACGGCCGGCTCGCTGCCGAGCGGCCCTCGCGAGGGGGTGTGTGGTCGGCCACGGCGATCAGTGCTTCGAGGTGAACCGTGCGGCGTCGAACCGCGGGAAGGCGCCGACCCCGGCGTAGACCGCCGCATCGTCGAGCTCCTCCTCGATGCGCAACAGCTGGTTGTACTTGGCCACCCGCTCCGACCTCGCTGGGGCGCCGGTCTTGATCTGTCCGCAGTTCGTCGCGACGGCGAGGTCGGCAATGGTGACGTCCTCGGTCTCACCGGAACGGTGGCTCATCATACAGCGGTAGCCGTTGCTCTGGGCCAGAGTAACCGCGTCGAGGGTCTCGGTCAGGGTTCCGATCTGGTTGACCTTGACGAGGAGGGCGTTGGCGGTCTCGTTGGCGATGCCGCGGGCGAGCCGCTCAGGGTTGGTCACGAACAGGTCGTCACCCACGATCTGAACCTTCTCGCCCAGCAGGTCGGTCATCGACTTCCAGCCGTCCCAGTCGTCCTCGTTGAGTGGGTCCTCGATGGAGACCAGCGGGTAGGCCTCGACGAGCTCGGCGTAGTAGGCCACCATCTCGTCGGCGCTCTTGCTGCCGCCCTCGAAGGCGTAGGTGCCGTCCTCGCCGTAGAACTCCGAAGCGGCCACGTCGAGAGCAAGACCGATGTCACGCCCGGGCCGGTAACCGGCCGCGGTGATCGCCTCCAGGATGAGGTCGAGGGCGGCCCGGTTCGAGTCGAGGTCGGGGGCGAACCCGCCCTCGTCGCCGAGGCCCGTGGCCAGACCCCGCTCGTGCAGCACCTTCTTGAGGCAGTGGTAGACCTCGGCGCCCCAACGCAGGCCCTCACGGAAGGTGGGAGCGCCGATCGGGGCGATCATGAACTCCTGGATGTCGACGTTGGAGTCGGCGTGCGACCCCCCGTTGAGGATGTTCATCATCGGTACCGGCAAGACGTGGGCGTTCGGCCCCCCGAGGTAGCGGAACAGCGGCAGACCGGCCGACTCGGCGGCGGCGTGAGCGACGGCCAGTGACACGCCGAGAATCGCGTTGGCGCCCAGCGTCTGCTTGTTCGGTGAGCCGTCCAGGGCGATCATCTCGGCGTCGATGAGTCGCTGCTCGCTCGCATCGAAGCCGACCAGCCGGGGGTTGATCTCCTCGATGACGGCATCGACCGCCTGCTGGACACCCTTGCCGAGATAACGACCCTTGTCGCCGTCACGGCGCTCGGAGGCCTCGAAGGCGCCGGTCGAAGCACCTGATGGCACAGCGGCTCTCGCGAAGGTTCCGTCGTCGAGACGCAGCTCGACCTCGACGGTGGGGTTGCCCCTCGAGTCGAGGATCTCGCGGGCGCCGATCTCTTCAATGCTGGCCACGGGCTCTCCTGGTTACGTGCCTACGTCGGTCAGGGCGAGCCTAGCCCGCTCAGCCCTCCGGCCGAGGCAGCGACCCGGCATCCGGC
>JBBSTU010000045.1:0-21883 GCA_038235595.1 Actinomycetales bacterium
CGTAGCCCTAGAGCTGGAGGTGGATCCGCAACGCGTCGTCGAGCTGGGCCATCTCGCGCGCCGGGACCCGACCTATGACCGCCCCCAAGCGCTCCACGGACACCGAGCGGATCTGCTCGCCCTGCGCTTTCGAATCCACTTTCAGTCCAGTCTCATTCGCGGACAGCAAGACCTGGAACGGAAACACCCGGTCGACATTGCTGGTCACCGGCACAATCGTGACTACCCCACGACCCAGCCTGGCAGCGCTGGCATTGGCGCGGTCGTTGCTCACGATGACCGCAGGGCGACGCTTATTTGCTTCACTCGGTCGCGCGGGGTCCAAGTCGGTTAGGCGGATCTCACCGCGCAGCATCGGCAAGCCCGTCGGTCGCGGTGACCTCCCACGCGGACGCCTCGCCCGATGCGTCCCACTCGTCCCAGGCCGCTGCGTAAGCATCCTCCAACTCGGGGTCGCCCAACATCCGGATCGCTTTCTGGATCGCGGCGGAACGCGAGGACACACCCGCCACCTGGACGTACCGATCCAACACGGCGACGTCCTGGACGGACAGGCTGACACTCAACTTCATGACTCCAATACTACTCCGGTAGGACTCTAACTACTACCCCAGTAGCTTTACCTCTCTTGCCGCGTTGAGGACGGGACGTCCGACCATGCCGCGTTGAGGGCGGCTACGCTCGCCCGGTCATGCCGCGACCCGCGCGGTCCTCGAGTTAGGGGAGGATGCTACGGCTGACCTGTCTCAAGGAGGCCGGAGTTTGCGCAGGCACTGGTCTTGCCGTCCATGAAACCGCGAGCGGCTTTGCGAGGCCAAGCCGGTGGGGCCTGCGTGTGACGGTGGGAGCGGCAGTGGTCGCTACCGCCCTCTCGACGCGCGCAACGAGTGCGCCTCGAACGCCCACATCATGGCGGTGACCTCTTGCGAGGAAAGGCCGTTCTGGCGGGCGACCCGGGCCCAGTCCGAAACTGCGGCCTGGACCTGCGCGACGACATCCTTGGCCTCATGGGCGCTGAGGCGGAAGTAGTCAGCGACGGAGAGCGCGAGCGCGATGCTCGCCGTGTCGTCAGCCACGTCGATGGCGGTACTCAGGTGCTTGGGCCCGGGTTCGGGGTTCGGGTTGATGTCGAACGCCGGAGACAGCCGCCAGGTGTCTCCGTCCTCGTGCAGGAAGCCGTGGTTGCGCAGGTGGTCGTCGGTGTTGGAGATGAGGACAGAGAAGACGATCCGTCGCCAGAGCTGGCGCAGGTCCTCGGTCGGGCGCGATGAGCGCTCCTCGACGGCCTCAGCGATCTCCAGGTAGCTACCCTGCTCCCCGTCGGTGGACTGAAGCATCGTCATCGCGCTGACATAGCCGACCCGGCCGGCGGGTCCACCGTCGGCGTCCCGGGTCCGATCGAACCTGTCTACGACCAGGACGCTGCGGCCTGCGAGGTTCAGCAGGGTGCTCACCGGCACGGTGACCCCGGCACGGTCGGCAAGCTCGAGCGCAACCTTCTCCCACGCCATGACATTCCATGTGTCGTGCGCGGCGCTTGGGAACTTAGCGATGGCGAGGTTGCCATCCGCGTCGCGGACGTGCGCTTTTGGCCTGGCGCCGCCGAGGGAGCTGCCGACCCTGATGAGGCGCTGAAGGTCCGGCAGGTCGGCTGAGTCAGCCTCTGCCCGCGCAGCGAGGGTGAGCAGCTCGGGCAGGTCCGTCACGGCCGGGACGCCGCGATCCTCCACCGCCTCGAACGGGCCGTCCTCGCGGCGGAAACGCAGCGCACCCTGTCGCAGGTCGTCGCGAACCCCTAGCAAGTAGTCGACCTCGCCGAGGCTGCGCGGTTCGCGACCCTCGGCGCGGGCCTGAGCGGCCTCCCGTCGCTTGACCAGTGTCCGGCCCCAACGGTCTGGGGCGCAGTCTCCGAAGGCGCCAAACGTCGCGTGCCCCACCCTGCTCTGGTGGGCGCCGGTTTCGAGAGGCAGCCCCGGCTCAAGGGAGTAGGCAAGCGGGTTCGCGATGTACTCGTCCAGGTAGGCGAAGCTGGCGCTCTCGGTCGTGCCGCCGCGGCGGCGGTGCGGGTACAGGGTGCCGGCTCGCACGTCGACGGCCCCGATGGATACCCAAACCTCCACGGCGCTCACCTGGTGGCTCCGCGACCGCGCACCCTCGTCGGGAGTTCCTCGTCGGCGCGGAGGCGACCGATGTCGGTGGCGTACGGGTCGAGCGCCTTCGTCAGCAGGTCCAGCACACCAAGCGCGCGCGCCACCCGCAGCAGGTTCTCCAAGGAGGCCCCCTGCCCGCTCTCAAGGCGCAGGACGGTGCTGCGGCTGACGCCGGCACGGTCGGCGACCTGCTCCAGCGTAAGGTGGCGTAGCTTGCGCCAAGTGGTCACGTCGCGGCCTAGCCCGTCTAGCGCGCGCGTCACCGCGACGGGGGTGCGCCCTCCCGTTGTACCAGCCATCATATGCCCCGTGAAGTATCAGATAAGAAGCGCTAACGGGTTTAGAGTAGCAAATCTGAGACCTTAGCCCTGACTGGCGGCCCAGGGTCCATGGCTGTCAGTGGGAGGTCGTGCACCGAAGGCGGTCGACGGCCGCCAGGGCCGTCTTCCTCGTGATCCTCTTCGTCGTCATCATGATCATCGTCATCTACCTCCGAGCACATGGTTCAGGCGCTCCTGACGTCCTCATCTGCCGCACCCGCAAGGCCGTCCAGACACCAAGTGCGACGCACCCCGCCGGGTATCGGGGTCACGCCCCGAATGCACCACCCGTCCTCGCCCGTTTCGTCGCCGTCGTACCCCCCGAAGGCCAAAGCCGATGTCACACACACCTCATGCATTGTCGGCCGAGTTCCGGCGGACGAAACCACGTCAGCGGCCCCAGCGGTGGCGATCCGGCGTCCGACTTTGGGGCTGAGGCAAGCGCTCGAGATCGGTGAAAACGCTGTCCCACCGACCGTCCATGAGCTCGCCACGGGCGGCCCGCTCCCCCAGGTCTCGAAGTACACGCCGGCACGCTGCCGGGGAGCCGAGGACCGCCCGGACGTGGTCCTCGTTAGGAACCTCCGATTCGATATACCGAATGCCGATCGCGCCGTTCTGAGCCGCGCGGCGCTCCTCCGACGCCGCCCGCCGGCACTGCGGCGAGCACCAGCGCCGAGGTCGCCCCGGCCGGCGTGGCCGCTGCTTCGCGATGGGCTGACCACAGCGAGGGCACGTGCGCAATCCGCCGCCGACGGGAATCACGGGGCCTCTTTCAGGCCCAGGGTCCAGGTGATCACGGTCGCCGCCCGCCAGCGCAGGTGCTTCCCGATCCGCATCCCCTTGGGGCCGTAGCCCGTCGTCCGCCAGGAGTAGATCGTCTGCTTGGGCACCCCGAGGTAGTTCGACAGGTCGTCGATGTCCCACAGCTCCTGGTACTCCATCGGCCGTGCGGGCCGGTGCGCCGGCAGTGCAGGCGCCGAGGGCGCGGGGCGCGCCGTCCGGGACCGGCGCTCAGCCGCGTTCTGGTGCTCTGCGCTGGTGTCCCACAGCCCGAGCTGCTCCCGACCTCTCGAGTTATGCCTCATGGCGATCATCTCCTTGTGACTCTGACGGATTCGGCTGGTCACTCACCAATGCCGTCGCGTCCCCTCCGGACGATCAGCTGTGCCTGGACTGTCTGCACAACGACAACCACCGCTCAACATCCACAACCAGTCACCAGTCGCCCTCGACCGTCGTCGGCCGCGGCGGTTACCGTGGCAAGTCTCGGAGAGGAAACGGCATGGCTTCTAGCGCACACCAGCACCGGAACGACCATGCCTGAGGGAGTCAGCCGCCGGGGCAGGGCTTGGCGCGCCCGGTACCGCAACCCCGAGACAGGTCTTCAGCACGAGCGGTCGTTCCCTAGGCAAGCCGACGCAGTCCGATGGCGACGTCAGCAGCTCGACGCCCTCGACCGCGGACGGTGGGTCGACCCAGAGGCCGGGAAGGTGTCATTCATCCGCTATTTCGAGGCATGGGAGCGCGACCAGGTCTGGACCGACGGGACTCGGCAGGCGATGTCGCTTGCCGCCAGGTCCACCACGTTCGCGGCCGTCGACCTCGGCCGGGTCCGTCCCAGCCATGTCGAGGCGTGGGTCAAGTCGATGACGGTGCCGACCGCCGCCAGACCGCGGGCCTTGGCGCCGGGCACGATCAAGACCCGGTTCGTCAACGTGCGCTCAGTGTTCCGGGCCGCCGTGCGGGACGGGATGATCGCGGTCGATCCCACCGCTCAGGTCCGCCTCCCCCGTCAGCGCAAACGCGAAGCGGCAATGACGATCCCGACGCCGGACGTCGTCCGAAGCATTCTCCAGGCCTGCGACCCCCGGTTCAGGGCCTTCGTCGGGTTGTGTGCGTTCGCCGGCCTACGCCTCGGTGAGGCCGCCGCGCTCAAGGTCGGCGACATCGACTTCCTTCGACGTCAGGTCCACGTCCGCCGGCAGGTCCAACGCCTCGAGGGCGGCGAGGTCGACGTCCGGCTGCCGAAGTACAACTCGGAGCGCACCGTCCACATCCCCGACGCACTCGTCGAGATGCTCGCCCAGCACGTCGAGCTGGGCCTCTTCGACGGGTGGCTCTTCGCCGGCGTGGAGGGCATCCCGCCGCACCAGAACACGGTCGGCTACCGGTGGCGCACGACGCTGTCCAGAGCCGGGGTTCAGGGGGTCCGGCTGCACGACCTGCGCCACTTCTTCGCGTCCAGTCTCATCGCGTCCGGCTGCGACGTCGTGGCCGTCCAGCGGGCTCTCGGGCACACAAAGTCCACCACCACGCTGACCACGTATGCCCACCTGTGGCCGTCAGCCGAGGACCGCGTCCGCGACGCGTCGGCCCGACTCGTGGCAGAGGTCCTCGGTTCTGGTGAGGGCACAGTGAGGGCAGAGGGGGTCTAAACAGGCTCTGACCTGCGGCTCTACACGTTGAAGCGGAACTCCACCACGTCGCCGTCGGCCATGACGTACTCCTTGCCCTCGATGCGCACCTTGCCGGCCGCCTTCGCCGCGGCCATCGAGCCGGCCGCCACCAGGTCGTCGAACCCTACGACCTCGGCCTTGATGAACCCGCGCTGGAAGTCGGTGTGGATGACGCCCGCAGCCTGGGGAGCCGTCCAGCCCTTGCCGATCGTCCAGGCGCGCGACTCCTTCGGCCCGGCCGTCAGGTAGGTCTGCAGCCCGAGGGTGTGGAAGCCCTGGCGGGCCAGCTGGTCGAGGCCCGACTCCTCGGCGCCGAAGCTCTGCAGCAGCTCGAGCGCCTCGTCGGGCTCCATCTCCATCAGGTCCATCTCGAGCTTGGCGTTGAGGAAGACTGCGTCGGCGGGCGCGGCGAGCTCGCGCAGCGACGCCTGCAGAGCGGCATCCGCCAGCTGGTCCTCGTCGAGGTTGAACACGTAGATGAAGGGCTTGGTGGTGAGCAGGCCGAGACCCTTGGCCTCGGCGAGGTCGATGCCCGCGGCCGGCCCGGCGGCGTAGAGGGTGTGACCCTCGTCGAGCACCTTCTGCGCGGCGGAGGCCAGCTCGAGCGCGGCCTTCTTGTCCTTGTTGATCCGCGCCTCCTTCTCCAGGCGCGGCACCGCCTTCTCGAGGGTCTGCAGGTCGGCGAGGATGAGCTCGGTGTGGATCGTCTCGATGTCGGAGGCGGGGCTGACCTTGCCGTCGACGTGCACCACGTCGCCGTCTTCGAACGCTCGCACGACCTGGCAGATCGCGTCGGCCTCGCGGATGGTGGCGAGGAACTTGTTTCCCAGCCCCTCGCCCACGCTCGCGCCGCGCACGATGCCGGCGATGTCGACGAAGCTTACGGTCGCGGGCAGGATCTTCTGCGACCCGTGGATCTCGGCGAGCACCCCCAGCCGGGAGTCGGGCAGCGGCACCACCCCGACGTTGGGCTCGATCGTCGCGAACGGGTAGTTCGCGGCGAGCACGTTGTTCTTGGTCAGCGCGTTGAACAGGGTCGACTTGCCGACGTTGGGGAGACCGACGATTCCGATGGTGAGTGCCACGGTTGCAAGAGTCTAGTTGCGATCGCGCGCGGGCCGAACCACGTGCCCGCATGCCAGTCAGGAGAGGGTCCAGTGCCAGCCGGGTTGCCAGTCGAAGGGAGCGTCGACGAGGCCTTCGAGGGGGATGCCGCTCAGCAGATGGTGCAGGGCCCAGAGGTTGGCCGAGTGTGCGACCAGCAGCACCCGCCCGCCGTCGTGGTCGCGGCGCAGGTCGGCGAGCAGCGACTGCGTGTTCACCACGACGTCGCGGTAGCTCTGGCCGCCGCCGAAGGGCACCTCGATGCGACCCACCCGCTGCCCGAACTGCTCTCGCGGACACCCGTTGAGCTCGCCGTAGTCACACTCCCGAAGTCGGGCGTCAAGGTGAACCGGGATGCCGCTGCCGCCCAGCGCGATCGTCGTGGTCTCGACCGCGCGGGCAAGGTCAGAGCTGACCACGGCCGTGATGCCGGTGCCGCGATGCCGCTCCCCCATCTCTGCTGCCTCAGCACGTCCGCGGGCCGACAGCTGACCCGGCAGCCAGCCGGTGGCGACCCCCTGCTCGTTGTCGACCGTGGTGGCGTGCGTCTCGTAGACCAGCTCGAGAGTCATGGTCAGCCCGGGTCGGGGCGCGAGGTGGGCGGCATCCGGTAGCCGCAGAGCTGTCGTGACTGAGCCACGAGGTGTCCGGCACTGTCCCAGATCTTCGCGTCCTCCTCCATCAGGCCACCGCCGACGTTCTCGCTTGCGAGCGACACGAGCAGCCAGCCCGGGGCGGGGCGGCGGCGGATGTGCCCGGTGAACTCGAGCGTCGGGGTCCAGCCCAGCATGCCGAGGTCGAAGGCCACCGGCGGCAGCGCGTCGAGGGCCATCATGAGCATCGTCGTGTCGGGGTCGCGCCCGTCTGCGAGGCGTAACCAGCCTCGGATGACGCCCTGCTTCGAGGGCCGACCCACCGCCCACCCGGCTGTCGCCGGGTCGATGCGCAGGTCGAGACGTTCGAGGAAGCGCATGTTGGCCAGGAACGACGGAGGCGCTTCGGCGGCCGACACACATCCATCGGGCGGTGGCAGGTCGGGCGGGCTCGACTGGGTGACGGTGTCGACGTGCTCGAGGTTGCCGAACGAGCCGATCGCGCGCATCCGTTCGACGGGCCGGCCGTCGTCGCCCTGCTGCACCAGGCTGACCTGGCCCGTCGAGAGCTTCCGGCCGGTACGCATCACCTCGGTCGCCACGGTGAAGGGGCCCGGCTGCGAGGCGGTCATGAAGTAGGCCGAGAGCACCACGGGGTCGACGTGGGGGGTGGTCTCGTCGGGGTCGAGCGCCAGGTGCTGGCCCAGGGCGGTCAACCCGGTCGCCATGACGAGCCCGCCGTTGACGGCGTTGCCGATCATCCAGCCCTCGTCGAACGTGCCCTGTCGCTCGTGCTCTGTGGGCCCCGGTTCGAGGCTGGTCACGTCGTTGTAGCTGCTCACGCCACAGGTGTAGCAGAACGTCGATTCTGCGGGCTCAGAAGGGGCCGGCCCTGTTAGCGTCGGTCCATCACCCGACGCCGCGGACGATGACGCCGGAAGGTCGCTCATGCTCGTGAGTCGGCCCCGGACGGCTGCTCGTTCAGCTGCTCATCGCTGGTGGCCTCGTCGCCGCCTCGGCAGCCCGCGCGGGCGGGGCGGGCGGGGCCTGCGTCCACCGGCCTGATAATCCCCTCGACAGCTGGCTCGCCCACCACACCGAGGCCGTACAGCACGGGTGGCGGCACCCGTACCGCAAACCCTGCGGGCCCGGTGACGACGGGCGCGACCAGCACCACCAGCACCCCAACCCCGACGACCCCGACGACCCCGGTGACGGCGAGCGCGACGAGCGCGACGAGCGCGGCGAGCGCCGGCTCTGGAAAGTTCTCGGCCTCGGTGAGAGCCACGACGGCCGACGACGTGCGCTACACCTACCGGCCCGGCTGCCCGGTGGGGCCGAGCGACCTGCGCACCATCACCATGACCTACCGCACCTACACGGGCCAGGTTCGCACCCGGGATGCTGATCGTCGCGGGCGACCAGGCCAGCACCGTCATCGACGTCTTCCGGCAGGCCTTCGAGGCGGGCTTTCGCATCAACCGGATCGACAACCCCAACCTGTGGAAGGGCGACGACGTGCAGATGATGGCGGCCGACAACACCTCGGCCTTCAACTGCCGACGGGTCACCGGCAACGCCTCGAGGCTGTCACCGCACTCCTACGGCACCGCGATCGACGTCAACACCCGACGCAACCCCTGCCGCGCCGCCAACGACGTCTGGTACCCGTCGAACGGGTCGCGTTGGGTCGATCGCTCGGTCGACGACGTGGGCATGATCGGCTCGTCCTCCACCATCACCCGGGCTCTGCTGCGCTGGGGCGGCACCTGGGGCGGCACCTGGGGTGGCACCTGGGCCGACCCCGACTACCAGCACTTCGAGGTCGGCTGACGGGTAGGCCCGCAGCTCGCCTCGCCGTCGCGCCTGGCGGTCGATGTCGGTGCCGTCTGCGACGGTGAGCCGTATGGACACTCTCTCGCTCCTGCTCGGTCTGCTGGTGGGCCTCGCGCTGGGAGCCCTGGTCGCCGCCTTGTGGGTGCGCGGGTCGTACGCCGCCCGCACGGCGACATCCGAGGGGGAACGCGACGTGCTCCGGTCTCACCTCGCCGACCTCCAGAGCCGCAACGAGACGGACGCTGCTACCGCCTCGCTTCTCGCCCCCTTGAGCGACACCATCGGGCGCGTGGAGGCGCACGTGGGGGCGCTCGAGCGCGACCGCATACGCCAGTTCGGTGAGCTGGGTGAGCGGCTCTCGGCGGTGGGTCGGTCGACCGACTCTCTGCGCACCGAGACCGCCTCCCTGGCGAGCGCCCTCAACTCCTCGACGGTGCGTGGGGCGTGGGGGGAGGTGCAGCTGCGGCGCGTGCTCGAGCTGTCGGGCCTGCTGGCCCGCTGCGACTTCGACGAGCAGGTCACCGCGGTCAGCGCCCACGGCGCGACCGTTCGGCCGGATGCCGTCATCAACCTCCCGGGTGGTCGGCACGTCGTCGTCGACAGCAAGGCTCCTATGTCGCACTTCCTGCAGGCCCACGGCGAGACCGTCTCCGAGCTTGAGCGAGGCGAGCTGCTGGCCGCCCACGCGACGTCCCTGCGCCGACACGTCGAGGGCCTGGCAGCGAAGGCGTACTGGTCGGCCTTCGCTCGCTCGCCCGAGCTGGTGGTCTGCTTCGTGCCCGGGGAGGCAATTCTGGCGACCGCACTGTCCGACGATCCCGGCCTCTACGAGTACGCCCTGACCCGAAAGGTGGTGCTTGCCTCGCCCGGAACCCTGTACGCCGTGCTGCGCACGGTGGGCGCGGTCTGGCAGCAGGACGCGCTGGAGCAGAGCGCACGCGAGCTGCTCGTCATCGGCCGCGACCTCTACTCCCGGCTCGGCACGCTCGGCGGTCACGTCTCCTCGATGGGCGCGTCACTGGGGCGATCGGTCGAGCAGTACAACCAGTTCGTGGGCACGCTCGAGTCGCGGGTGCTCGTCACCGCCCGACGGATGAACGACCTGCACCTGGCGACAGAGCCTCCAGTGCGCCTCACTCCGATCGAGGCGGCTCCCCGCTCGCTCAGCGCGAGTGAGCTCACCGACGACTTCGGCCGTGACGCACGTGATGATGCCTACCTCGAGGGCGAGGGGTCGCCGGCCGACGGCTGCGTGCATCGCCCGGGCAGCGCCACCGGCTGAGGCGCCTCCGCCACGGCTGCACAGTCCATTCGGACGCACCTACCTTTCGACGGCTGCACCGGCGACCGCCGCTCCCCCTGGTCAAGACGTCAGCGTGAGGTCTCGATCCGCCAGGACTCGGAGGCCACGCGAAAACCCAACCGTTCGTACACGCGCTGCGCCGGGTTGCCCCCCGTGACGACGAGGGTCAGGGCAGACCAACCGAGCTCGGCGAGGCGAGCAGCGCAAGAGGCGAGCAGAGCGGCGCCAAGCCTCTGCCAGGCCGCAGCAGGATCGACGCAGAGGTCCGTCACGAACGGCCCTGGGCCGAGGGTGCCGACGGCCGTGGTCTCGGTGATGAGCACCACGCCGACGACGCGGCCGCTGTGATCTGCCACCTGGAGCGATGCCCCGGCGATCCAGGGACCCATCGCCTCGCCGCGCATGATCTCGAGCACCGCTTGTGCGGCTGACCCCGGGTCGGCATCGGCGGGCTCATGATCAGGATGCTCCGGCGGGTACGCGCGAGCGACGACTTCGCCGTACTCGATGACCCGGTCCGGACTCATCGGCTCGATCGAGAAGCCGTCGCTGACGTGCGGCGCAGGGGCCAGCGCCAGCTCGAGCTGCATCACCACCGAGTGACGTACCAGCCGCCCACCGGACGCGATCGACGCTGCAGCCGCGGCCGGGTCGTCCACGATTCGCTCCACCGGCATCCGACACCTTCTCGACGTCGCTCCTGAAGGGCCACCCGGCCGGCTGACCGAGGGCCGCTCGAACGGCCTCAGTGCTGGATGTCGGCGCTCTCGAAGGCCGCGTCGTGGCGCACCTGTTCGACCTGCTTGCCGCGTGCCTTCAGCTCGCGCCGAATCTCGTTGGGCAACGAGAAGAGCAACGACTCCTCGGCGGCGATGACGGCCTCGACGTCGCTGTAGCCTCGCTCGGCCAGCCAGGCCAGCACGTCACGCACCAGCACCTCGGGAACGCTGGCCCCAGAGGTCACCCCGACGGTGCCCACTCCCTCGAGCCACGCCTCGTCGATCTCGTCGGCGAAGTCGACCAGGTGCCCGGCGCGGGCCCCTTGCTCGAGGGCCACCTCGACCAGACGAACCGAGTTCGAGGAGTTGCGCGACCCGACGACGATCATGAGGTCGGTGTCCTTCGCCATCTGCTTCACGGCCAGCTGACGGTTCGAGGTGGCGTAGCAGATGTCGTCGGAGGGCGGGCTCTGCAGCAACGGGAACTTCTGCTTGAGCCGGTCGACGGTCAGCATCGTCTCGTCGACCGACAGGGTGGTCTGTGAGAGCCAGACGACCTTCTCGGGGTCGCGCACGGTGATGTTCTCGACGTCGTCGGGGCCGTCGACCAGGGTCACGTGGTCAGGCGCCTCCCCGGCCGTGCCTTCGACCTCCTCGTGGCCCTCGTGGCCGATGAGCAGAATGTCGAAGTCGTCGTCGGCGAAGCGCACCGCCTCGCGGTGCACCTTCGTCACGAGCGGGCAGGTCGCGTCGATGGTCTTCAGGCTGCGGGCCCTGGCCTCCTCGTGCACGACCGGCGCCACGCCGTGGGCCGAGAAGATGACGGTCGCCCCCTCGGGCACCTCGTCGGTCTCGTCGACGAAGATCGCACCGCGCTTCTCGAGGGTCTGCACCACGAACTTGTTGTGCACGATCTGCTTGCGCACGTAGACCGGGGCGCCGTAGAGCTCGAGCGCCTTCTCGACCGTCACGACCGCCCGGTCGACCCCGGCGCAGTAGCCACGTGGCGCGGCCAGCAACACCTTCTTGGTGCGTTCGGCGCCGTTCCCAGGGATGGTGGACGGCGTGTCGGACGAGGTCGCGGCAGGCTCGGTCATACCTCCCAGCCTACGTGCCTCACCTCGGGCGGCCGAATGCGCGGCGCTCTACCAGGAGTGGGGGTGATCACGCCCTGAACCGGGAGAGCGCAGGGCCTCCGTTCGCATCAGCAGTCGCATCAGCAGTCGCATCACCGGTCGCCGGACTCGAAAGCGACCGGAAGCCGTGCGTCGAGGCGCGGGAGCGGGCGAACGGCATCCGAGCGCTCTATCGTGACGTCGGTGAGCCTGCCCCAGCCGCTGCCCGAGAAGGCCGCCGACACCTCCCCGGAGCAGCCCTGGCCGGTGCGCGTGCTCAGCCTGAAGATCGCCGACTACATCGACCGCATGAGCCAGCTGTGGGTCGAGGGCCAGGTCGTGCAGTTCAGCCCGCGAGGCGGCACGGCCTATCTCACGTTGCGCGACCCCGACGTCGACATGTCGCTGTCGGTGTCGGTGTCGATGAACGCCGTCAACGCGATGCCGACCCCGATCGCCCAGGGATCCCGGGTCGTGGTGCAGGCCAAGCCCACGTTCTGGACCAAGCGCGGCACGATGCAGCTCGAGGCGCGCCAGATCCGCCCGGTCGGCATCGGCGACCTGCTCGCCCGCGTCGAGATCCTGGGGCGGCTGCTCGCGGCCGAGGGGCTCTTCGACGCCGACCGCAAGCGACCACTCCCCTTTCTGCCGAACCGGGTCGGCCTCATCACCGGGCGCAGCTCCGCGGCCGAGCGGGACGTCGTCGAGAACGCCCGCCGGCGCTGGCCCGCCGTGCGGTTCGAGATCCGCGAGGTGGCCGTGCAGGGCAGCGCCGCGGTGACCGAGATCGTCGCGGCGCTGGCCTCGCTCGACGGCGACCCGACGGTCGACGTCATCGTCATCGCCCGCGGCGGGGGGGCTCTCGAGGAGCTGCTGCCGTTCTCGAACGAGGCGATGGTTCGGGCCGTGTCCCAGGCCCGCACCCCCGTCATCAGCGCGATCGGTCACGAGGTCGACCGGCCGCTGCTCGACCTCGTCGCCGACTGGCGGGCATCGACGCCGACGGATGCCGGTAAGCGGGTCGTGCCCGACGCGGCCCACGAGTCGGGCACCGTGCGCCAGGCCCGTGAGCGGCTGACCCGCGCCGTCGCGCGCCGACTCGAGAGCGAACGGCGCGGGCTGCGCGCCACCCTCTCGCGACCCGTCATGACCGACCCCACGGCAATCGTGCGCGTGCGCCGCGACGAGCTCGCTGCGCTGCGCACCCGGTCAGCGGGCCGGGTCGGGGCCCGCCTGCACCGAGCCTCCGACCAGGTCGAGCATCTTCGCCGTCAGGTCACCGCGCTCTCGCCGCAGTCGACCCTCGAGCGGGGGTACGCCGTGGTGCAGCACCGCGACGGAGCCGTCGTGATGGACCACGACGACGTCGAGGTGGACGAGCTGCTGCGCGTGCGGGTGGCGCGCGGCGACTTCGAGGTGCGTCCGGTGGCGACCGTCGCCGACGGAGCTGAGGCGGCTACCGGCGGCACGGTCGTCAGGGCTCGGAAGAAACGACCGCCGAGACAGGCGGCGTCATAGGGTGGCGGCTATGCCCGAGTCCCAGGTCGAGTCCCAGGTCGAGCCCCAGGTCAAGCCCCAGACTGCGTCCCCGACCGAACCGGTCAGCCCGACCGACGGTGCGGGCGTCTTCCCCGACATCGCCGGGCTGCGCTACGAAGACGCCCGCGAAGAGCTCGTCTCCATCGTCGCCCAGCTCGAAGCAGGTCAAGCGCCGCTCGAGGACTCGATGCATCTGTGGCGGCGGGGTGAGGCCCTGGCCGCGCACTGCGCCACCTGGCTCGACGGGGCCCAAGCCGAGATCGAGGCCGCGACGGCGGCGGAGCCCGACGGGCCGGCATCCCGCCCCTGACGACACGCCAGGCCGGAACCCGGCCGTCAGCTGCTTGGGGTGACCCGCTCCAGAGCAGCGACGAAGGTCTTCAGCTCGTCCTCGGGGCCCGTGGAGGTGGCGGCGAGCGTCAGCCCGGTCTTGCCCTTGCCCCGCACCGCGTAGCTCAGCTGCTGGCGGGACGTGTCGGTGTAACGGTCGAACGTGCGGCCCGCCACGGTGGCGCTCCCTGCGGGCGCGCCGTCGTTGACCGACCTGACGAGCCAGGGCTCGGTCGCGCCGGCGGCCTGCTTGAAGGCGATGTCGGCCCCGCTCGGGGTGGTCCACACGGTGGTGAACGTCGGCACCTTGTCGGTGCCCGGGGCGTACGTGGCGACGGTTGGCACCCAGCCCTTGCCGAGCCCGGCCGGCATCTCGATCGGCCACTTCGTCTCGGCGGCCGTCTGGCTGGCCTTGCCGGCCGCGTCGACCGCCGGCCGGTCGACCGCGCTGATGCGCGGAATGACGGCCACCAGGGCGAGCACGAACAGGCCGATGACGAACATCGACCGGAGGATGTTGGGCAGGGTGCCCATGGAGTAGCGGCTGCGCGGGGGTGCCGCGGCGGAGTCGGTTGCACCGTCGGCACCGTCGGCACGGCCCCCCACCCGCCCCGAGAGCGGGCCGACAGCGCGTGGCGACGAGTCGGGCAGGTCACCCGGCGTGGGTGCCCCGAAGGGCGGCTCGGACGTCGGGGTCACGGCCGGCTCGGATGTCATGGGTCTATCGTCCCCCGACGCGTGGACGGCGTCCAAACCCACCCCCGCCCACCGATAGGGTGAAACTCACCCACACAGCGTCGTTGGAGGACCCATGAACAACCCCAGCAAGCCCGATCGCAACCTCGCCCTCGAACTGGTCCGGGTGACCGAGGCGGCCGCGATGGCCGGAGGCCGCTGGGTCGGTCGGGGTGAGAAGAACATCGCCGACGGGGCCGCCGTCGAAGCCATGCGGGCGATGATCTCGACCGTGAGCATGCGCGGCGTGGTCGTCATCGGCGAGGGCGAGAAGGACAACGCGCCCATGCTCTACAACGGCGAGAAGGTCGGTGACGGCACCGGCCCCGAGGTCGACGTCGCGGTCGACCCCATCGACGGCACCACCCTGACCGCGAAGGGCATGAACAACGCCGTCTCCGTGATGGCCGTCGCCGACCGGGGGGCTATGTACGACCCGTCGGCCGTGTTCTACATGGACAAGCTCGCCACCGGGCCCGAGGCCGCCGACGTCGTCGACATCCGCCTGCCCGTGGCCGAGAACATCAGGCGGGTGGCGAAGGCCAAGAAGGAGACGACCGCCGATGTCACCGTCGTCATCCTCGACCGCCCCCGGCACCAAGAGCTGGCCCGGCAGGTGATCGAGGCGGGGGCCCGCATCCGCTACATCGTCGACGGCGACGTGGCCGGCGCGGTGATGGCCGCTCGTCCGGGAACCGGAGTCGACCTGCTGCTCGGCATCGGCGGAACGCCGGAGGGCATCATCACCGCCTGCGCCATCAAGTGCACCGGCGGCGTCATCCAGGGCAAGCTGTGGCCGAAGGACGACGAGGAGCGCCAGCGGGCCCTCGACGCCGGGCACGACCTCGACCGGGTGCTCTCGACCGACGACCTCGTCAAGGGCGACTGCTTCTTCGTCGCCACCGGCATCACCGACGGTGAGCTGCTGCGCGGGGTGCGCTACGGTGCGCGAACCGCTCGCACCAACTCGCTCGTCATGCGCTCGCGCAGCGGCACGATCCGCGCCATCGACAGCGAGCACCGCTTCGACCGGCCCGGCTGGTTCGGCAGCACCGACATGATGGACGCCTGACGGCGATGGCACCCACCCGGCCTCGCACCCTCGTCATCGGCGAGGCCCTGATCGATGCCGTCACCAGAGCGAGCACCGAGACCGGCAAGCGGGCCACGACGCTGGAGCACGTCGGTGGCAGCCCGGCCAACGTCGCGTTCGGTCTGGCGGCTCTCGACCACGACGTCGACCTGGCGACCTGGATCGCCACCGACGAGCGTGGCCTCCGCATCGCGGAGATCTGTCAGGCCCGAGGCGTCGGGCTCACCCCCGGTTCGCAGGGGGCCCCGTTCACGTCGGTCGCCCACGCGCGTCTCGACTCCAACGGGGCCGCCACCTACGTGTTCGACCTCGAGTGGCAGGTCGCTGCCGTCCCCCGGCTCGAGTCTTACGCGCACGTGCACATCGGCAGCATCGGCGCCGTGCTCGAGCCCGGTGCCAGCACGGTGCGCTCGACCGCCCTGACCGCACGAGCCCGCTCGACCGTGTCGTACGACCCCAACGCCCGACCGTCGCTGATGGGCCGGCCGGCCGACGCCCGACGCACCATCGAAGCCGCCATCGCCCTGTCTGACGTGGTGAAACTGAGCGACGAGGACATCACCTGGCTCTGCCCCGGTGAAGGGCTCCCCGAGGTGCTCGAGCGCTGGTGCGCCCTCGGCCCCGCGCTGATGCTCGTCACGCGCGGTGGCGAAGGCACCACCGTGCGGCTCGGCCGCACGGGCGAGGTGCGCGACTTCCCGGCGCCCCGGGTCCACGTGGTCGACACCGTAGGGGCTGGCGACTCCTTCATGGCCGGCCTCGTGTCGGGCCTGCTGGACGCCGGCCTGCTGGGTGGTTCCGATGCCCGGGCAGCGCTGGCGGAGGCCACCATCGACGACGTGCGTCCCGCCGTGGAGCGGGCTCTGGCAACCGGAGCTCTCACGGTCGGCCAGGCCGGTGCCCACGCGCCGACCCGTACCGACCTCGGCTGAAGGTCAACGCCCTGGCGACCGGGCCGATCGCGACGAGGCAAACCCAACCACCGCTTGAGGCCGTTCTTCGCCACCCGCTCCACGGCTCCGAAGCTCAGAATGCGTCCGGCCAGATCGTGCGCGGCTGAATCGAGTTAGCTGCTCGCGAGTGCTGCCGGCGACGGGCCTGTCCCCATTCATCCCGTCTCATCAGCATCGTTGTGGCTTCGTCACATCCGCCACACAGATTGAGGGTGGACCGGCCCGCGCCAAAAGGGTAGGAATAGGCGACTGACGTGACGATGGTCACGCTTGTCACCGATCTACGAGTACGACTCGACGACGAGGAGCAACCATGACCGGCATTCCCAGACGGGCTCTCATGGCCGGAGGCGCGGTGGCCGCGACGGCCGCCCTGCTGTCCGGCTGTCTGCAGAACCCCAACGCAGGCGCAGGAGGCGAAGGGGGCAGCGGTGCGGGCGGCGGCTTTGTCAGCAGCGGTTCCACCCCGAACGACAAGGTCGTGACGATCCTTGGCGCCTTCGGCGGCGACGAGGAGAAGAACTTCAACGCCTCGATCGCCGACTTCCAGAAGACCAGCGGTATCAAGATCCAGTACACCTCCGACCAGGACTTCACCACCACGATCAAGCAGAAGGTCAACTCGGGCGACTCCCCCGACATCGGGATCTTCCCGCAGCCCGGCGGCCTGCTCGAGTTCGCGGGTCAGAAGAAGATTCAGCCGATCGACACCTTCCTCAACTACGACACGCTGAACAGCACTTTGCTGCCCGGCTTCCTCGACGCCGCCCGCTACAAGGGGCGGGTGTACGGGGCACCGATGCGCAACGCGGTAAAGAGCATTGTCTGGTACCCCAAAGCCGCCTACGAGAAGGCCGGCTACTCGACCACCGAACCGACCATTCAAGCCCTTCAGAAGAACGTGGCTGACAAGGTCGTGGCCGCGGGCACCTCCCCGTGGTGCGTCGGCTGGGAGTCGGCGCAGGCCACCGGCTGGGTGGGCACCGACTGGGTCGAGGAGTACATGCTGCGGATGTACGGCCCCGACGTGTACGACGACTGGACCTCGCACCGGATGAAGTTCAACGACCCCAAGGTCGTCAAGGCCTTGGACGAGGTGGCCAAGATCATGAAGGACCCGCAGCAGGTGCTCGGCGGGAGCAAGGGTGTGCTCAACACCGCCTTCGGCAACGCCATGAACCCGGCGTTCTCCAGGCCGCCGAAGTGCCTGATGATGCGTCAGGGCAACTTCGTCACCACGTTCTTCCCCAAGAACGTACAGGCCGATCTCGACAACCAGGTGGGTATTTTCGTCTTCCCGAAGTTCGAGGGTGGCTTCAAGGGTCAGGCCATCGTGGGTGGCGGTGACCTCGCTGCCCTGTTCAACGGCAACGACCCCGACGCCAAGAAGGTGATGGAGTTCATCACCTCCGACAAGTTCGGCGGCCCGTGGGCCAAGGCCGGTGGCTGGCTCTCGCCGCACAAGACCTTCGACACCAGCAACTACCCCAACGCCACGACGAAGAAGATCGCCGAGATCGCGAACGGCGCTGATGTGCTGCGCTTCGACGGATCAGACCTGATGCCCAAGGCGGTCGGGTCGGGGACTTTCTGGACCGAGATGGTCAAGTGGGAGGGCGGTCAGAGCTCCCAGCAGACCGCTGACAACATCGAAGCCAGCTGGCCGAAGTCGTGAGCACCGTCACGAGCGATGCAGCTCCACGCCAGAAGCTGCGTGACGACGACGACCCCGGCGCCACATTGAGGTTGAATCCGGCCAAGGTGGCGATCGGCATCCTCGGCATGGTCGTGATCGTCTGGGCGTTGGGCAACATGTTCCTCGCCTTCGGCTACTACCCCGACAAGTTCGGCAGCAAGCTCGTCATCGGGGTGCTCGCCGTCGTCGGCGGGGTGGGCGGGGCAGCCGCACTGTTCTATTTCCTCAACATGTTCGTCGAGGGCCTCCCCCGGCGTCTGTCGGAAGGCTTCATCCCCTACGCCTTCGTGCTGCCCGGCCTGGCCCTGGTGACGTTGATGCTGATCTACCCGACCTTCCAGACCGTGAACTACTCGTTCGCCAACGCCGACAGCACGGCTTACATCGGGTTCCAGAACTACAAGACGATCTTCGGTGACAGTGCCTTCTGGACGTCAATCGGCAACAACGTGCTGTGGCTGCTCATCGTGCCGGCCATCGTGGTGGCCTTAGGCGTGGTCGTCGCGGTGCTGGCCGACAAGCTCTCGGCAACCGGCGAGAAGGTGGCCAAGAGTCTGATCTTCCTGCCGATGGCGATCTCGTTCGTCGGCGCCTCGGCGATCTGGGGCCTGATCTACGCGTACAACAACCCAGGACAGGCTCAGACCGGCCTGCTCAACGCCATCGTGGTGGGGCTCGGCGGCCAGCCGCAGACCTGGCTCGCGATCTCGACCGCCAAGCTCAACTCGATCCTGCTCATGGTCATCCTCATCTGGCTGCAGGTCGGGTTCGGCATGGTGCTGCTCAGCTCGGCCATCAAGGGCGTGCCCGAGGACACCGTCGAGGCGGCGCGCATCGACGGGGCCAGTGAATTCCAGATCTTCTGGAAGGTGATCGTGCCGCAGATCAGAGGCACGGTGATCACGGTTTTCGTCACCGTCTTCATCCTGGTGCTCAAGGTCTTCGACATCGTCTACGTCACGACCAACGGCAACTACGGCACCGACGTCATCGCGAACCTCTTCTTCAACAAGCTGTTCGCGGCGAGCGAGGCCGGCCAGGCTACCGCGATCGTGGTCGTGCTGCTCGTAGCCGTCATCCCGCTCATCTGGTTCCAGATCAAGCACTTCAAGGACGAGGAGGCGAACTGATGGCCCGTTCACTGATGAAGGACGGCCGCCCTAGGAGCCCGTTCTCGATCGTGACCATGTTCGTTCTCGCCCTGCTCTGGACCATCCCCACGGTCGGACTGCTGATCACCTCGTTCCGCAGCCGTACTGATGCTGCCTCCTCCGGCTGGTGGGCGGCGTTGTTCAACCCTTTCGGGGCCGACTGGACCACGAGCAACTACGAGGGAGTCTGGAGCGGGCAGGACTTCGGGTCGGCCTTTCTCAACAGCATCGTGATCGCCGTGCCGGCCACGATCATCCCGATCATGTTCGCGGCGTTCGCCGCGTACGCGTTCACCTTCATGAACTTCCCCCTCAAGGAGCTGTTCTTCCTGCTCATCATCGCCGTCTTGGTGGTGCCGATCCAGGTGGCCTTCCAGCCGATGCTGGACTTCCTGGGCCCGCGCGGCCTGGGGATCTCGGGGCAGTACATGGCGGTCTGGCTGCTGCACACCGGCTTCGGGATGCCGTTGTGCATCTACATGCTGCGCAACTACATGAGCACCCTGCCCCGCACCATCATCGAGTCCGCCAAGATCGACGGCTGCAGCCACTACCAGACCTTCTGGCGACTGGTAGCGCCCATGTCGATGCCGGCCATCGCGGCGTTCGCCACCCTGCAGTTCCTCTGGGTGTGGAACGACCTGCTCATCGCCAAGCTGTTCCTCAAGAGCGACAACTCCACGGTCATCGTTGCCTTGCAGAAGCTGCTCGGTACGCAAGGACAGGGGCAGGAGCTGCTCACGGCAGGAGCGTTCATCTCGATCATCGTGCCGATGATCGTGTTCTTCAGCCTGCAGCGCTTCATGGTCCGCGGCATGACGTCCGGCGCGGTGAAGGGCTGACCGAAGCCCTGATCCACCGGTGAACCACCCCGGAGTCCCCTCTCGGCAGTCACTACGCTGGGAGGGGATTTCCGCGTCCGCAGACACCCGAAAGGACTGACGTGACCAACAAGATCGAGAACCCGACAGACTTCGACGACCTGCTCGACAACAACCGGCACTACGCCGAGAACTTCCACCTCGCCGGGTTCGACGGCATCGCGAAGTCGGGCGTGGCCATCGTCACGTGCATGGACTCGCGGATCGACCCGCTGGGGATCCTGGGGCTGGAACCGGGCGACGCCAAGATCTTCCGCAACCCTGGCGGCCGCGTCACCGCAGCCGCCCTCGAGGCGTTGGTGCTGTCGACGCACCTGCTCAACGTCAACCGCATTCTCGTCGTGCCGCACACGAAGTGCGCGATGGGCATGAAGACCGAGAACGAGCTGCGCGACGAGATCACCGAGCTCTCCGGCCTCGACGCGTCCTGGCAGAGCTTCAGCGTGGTCGATGACCAGGTGCAGAAGCTACGTGAGGACATCGCCAAGGTGCACTCCCACCCGCTCATCCCCCCCACCACCCTCGTGGCCGGCTTCGTCTACGACGTCGACACCGGCCTGCTCGAGCCGGTCGAGGCCTGAGCCGACCGACCGGGCCAGGCGCCGCCACCCGGTCAGGGCTGTACCAGGCCCAGCTCTGAGGGGTCGGGCTCCTGCAACGAACCAGGGTCGTCGCGCCGCTCGGTGAGAAAGCTGTGCGCAACCGCGGCGGCCAGCAGCAGGCCGAGCACCAGCACGGTGGTTCCCACGGGCAGCCCGACGGCCCCGGTCACGACCGCCCCGACGGCCACGAGCGTGCCCCCGAGCGTCTCGGGGCGGTTCCGGCCGACGAATGCGTGCATGGTCGTGAGCGCCCCGACGTAGGTGGCCACGGCCAGCCCGAGGGCGAGGCCTACGGCGCGAGGAGTGGTGTGCCCGTCGCCCTGCACGACGTCGACGGCCGCCGCGAGGCCGGCTCCGGTGGCCGCGACCGAGGCGAAGATGGCGAAGTGGCCGTAGCCAACCGTGAACGTGGTGCGCACCGACCGCTCGAAGAGCGGCACGTGGTCGCGCTTGAAGTAGAGCCACCACATCGAGAAGACGACGAGCAGCCCACCCACGATCACGAGCAACAGCCCCTGTTCACGACCCTGCGCGAGGGCTTCCTGCACGGCCTGAACCGACGCCAGGATGACCTCTCCGAGGGTGATGATGGTCAGCAGGGCGTACCGCTCGGCGATGTGGTGCGGGTGGAAGGGCGTCACGCCGTGCCGCTCGGCGACAACCGGCACCAGCAGCTCGGCAACGACGAGCAGCCAGAACGTGGCCATCAACCAGCCCTGTCCGTCGACCAGAAGCCTCCCGATCCAGAGCAGCTGAACGGCAGTGATGCCGCCGGCGTAGCGCAGCGCCGTGTTTCGCCGCTCGGGATGGGCCCCCGCCGCCCGCAACCACATGGCCACCATGGCGAACCGCATGACGGCATAGCCGGCGACGAGCAGCACCGACTGCCCCGTGTCGAACAGGTCGGGCACTCCCGCCGCGAGCATCAGGGCGCCGACCATGATGGTGAAGGTCAGGAGGCGGTAGACGACGTCGTCACGCTCGTAGGCCGAGGCGAACCAGGTGTAGTTCATCCACGCCCACCAGATCGCGAAGAACACCATCAAGAACCGGAGCACATCGCTGTAGTGCCCCTCGACGAGCCCATGGTGCCAGGCGGCGGCTGCGCTCGAGATCGCGACGACGAAGATGAGGTCGAAGAACAGCTCGAGAGGGGTGGCGACCCGGTGCTCCTCGTGGGGGTCGCGCGGCCCCAGCCGAGCTCTGAGCAGGACCGGGTTCAGATGGCTCACGACCCTGAGTCTGCCAGCGGGCCGCGCTGACGACGGCTCAACGCCCGGGGGACATCGCCCAGAGGGCAGCGC